>JAIHAN010000026.1 GCA_020054815.1 Peptococcaceae bacterium
TCTAAGGTTGTATTAAGTAAAGAGCGAAAGTAGAGGGCAGGGTTAAATAGATATAAAGTTAATGTAGAGACTGGTTTTGGATCCAGCTGAAATACCCGCCCAATGACAAAGCCAATGGCAATGATGATAAATACCGGTAACACCACATTAAGCAGTTTTGTAATAATCATTCTATCCCTCTTATATAAAACCGTTTCGGATATTTATCTCTTTCTTAGGGACGCAAAACCACCTTTATGGCAGCATCGTCTTTATCAACCAGGTCAAAGGCCTGAGCTATATCATCTAGTCTAATCCCATTATGTTTTAAAAGGGCAGTAGCCTGATTTATAGACTTTTCACTCCCCGCAGCTTCCACAACTACATCAGCCCCTAAACCTTTAGTGATTTCCCGGATTACAGCTACGGGGTCGGTCTGTGCTGCGTTGATGGTATAATCCGCTCCTAATTTTCTGGCTAACTGTAATTTTCCTTCTAAAACATCGACAACAATCACCCTTTCTGCACCTTTCTTTTTAGCGCACTGGGCAATAATCTGGCCGGCAAACCCGCCCCCCATCACTACTACTGTATCACCCAGCTGCACACCAGCTCTCTCTCCACCAGTCCAATGTTATAGGCCTCTTTCAGCAGAGCGGCTTTTGTTTTAAGCATAATTTCCATGCCTCCTTTCTGTGCAGGGTTATCTCCAGTCAAACAGGAACGCTCTGTCAATGGGTAATGTGGTGTCCATCTTGGTCTAGACATCTTTTTGGTAATATTGTATTATAATCATTCAGTTTAAACAATGATAAATTTGATTTCCAAATTGGAAAAAGGCCATTAATTAAGGATAATGACCTTTTTCTATGATGATTAAGACTTTATTAATTACGTTGCTTCTCAGTTAGTCACTTACAATAGGAAAACATAACGGTGGGATTAAAAAGCCCCACGTTATGTTTCAGGAAAAAACCTGTCCTTTTCCGGTTCAAATTTCGGTCCGCTGGCAAAGAGGACGAGGCACGGTTCACTTCCCGTATTGACAAAACCGTGGACCTGTCCTTAAGGAAACTTAGCAAAAGAGGCTCAATGAGCCTCTTTTAGTACACAAGTCTTGGCAGGAATAAAGAAATACCCGGTATATAGGTTATGATGAGAAGAGCAATAATACTTACAATAATAAAAGCCATAACCCCGGGAATCAGTTTCGTCATGGGAAGACCTGTAACCCCGGTGGCCACAAAGAGGTTTAGACCAAAGGGGGGGGTAAATTGTCCAATACAAAGGTTGGTAACAATCACGATCCCCAGGTGAACAGGGTCAATGCCCATCTGGACAGCAACGGGATAAATTAATGGCGTAAGAATAATAATTGATGCGATTCCCTCCACAAACATACCTGCAATCAGTAAAACAACGTTAATAATCATCAGTAAAATAATAGGAGAGGAAGCATAAGCGATTAACTTAGTCATGATCATTTGCGGTACCTGGGCAATGGTTAAAAACCAGCCAAAAGCCTGAGCAGCAGCCACCAGGACCAGAACCTGGGCACTTGTCGTAGCAGATTTTATACACACTTTGAAAAGCCCTTGTAAGTCAAGCTCCCTGTAAACAAAGATACTGACAAAAATGGCATAGATAGCAGAAAAACCGGCCGCTTCCGTGGGTGTAAAAATTCCGCCGTAAATACCGCCCATAATAATTACCGGCACCATCAGAGCCCAGCTAGCCTCTTTACTTGCCGACCAAATTTCTCCAAACCCGGCCCATTGGTCCCGGGGCAGCTGGTGCCTGCGGGCATAGAAATAAATGTAGGCCATACTCATTAACCCGTAGACTATTCCGGCTCCAATTCCGGCAATAAAAAGAGAACCCACCGAAACTCCTGTAACTGTGGCATAAATAATCATGGTAATACTGGGAGGTATAAGTAAGGCAACCGAACCAGAAGAAGTGATAAGACCGGCTGCAAAGCCTTGCGGGTATTTTTGTTTAATCATTTCGGGATACATCAATTTACCTACAGCAATAACGGTGGCGGGACTGGACCCGGAAAGGGCGCCAAAGAACATACAGGCCAGTTCAGTGGCCATTCCTAAGCCTCCAGTTACACTGCCTATGATGGCCCTGGCCCAGCGCAAAATCCGCTTGGAAAGCCCCCCCACATCCATGACATCGGCGGCCAGGATAAAAAAAGGCATAGACATCAGGGCAAATTTGTCAATTCCGCCAAAGAGACGCTGTACCATCATCAAAGGAGGAATATCGGTGTAGAACATCACAATCAAAAGCGTAGAAAAGGTTAAAGCCACAAAAATTGGGACACTCGTAACCAAAAAAAATAACAGGAGTATGATTAACGCAATTGTCAAACTAATCGCCTTCTTTCCCGGTTCAAGTGGAAGTACATTAAGACCTTATTTCTTTATAAATGTTGTGCCCAAACCTGATGGTCATGAGCACAAAACCAAGTGGCAGAGCCAGGTAAGGTAAATACATGGGAATACCCAAAGCCGGTGCAACCTGGTTTTTGCTCATGGTAAAAGATACCAACTGCCAGCCGAGTCTCACCATCATGGCAGAAAAGACGAAACAAACCAGATTAACGAGTATAGCCATTATCCTTTTTCCTTTCGGACCTATAAAATAAAGAAAGAAGTCGATGGCTACATGCAAATTTTTACGTACACAGATGCTGCCTCCGATAAAGGCAATCCAAACCATGATGTAACGGATTAGCTCTTCGGCCCAGGTAGTACTGGAGCGAAAAACATAACGCAGAACCACATTAATAAAAAGAATAATTGTGGTGGAGAATAAGGCTAAACCACAGAACCATTCTTCCAACTGGTCAAAATAACTAAAACTCCGTTTCTCCATACGGTCATTCCTTTCCTAACCTTACAAGTTTTACAGCAGTTATGAAAATTATGCATAGCTTAATTAAAGACAGTTATCCTAACTAAGCTATGCACAGGTAATTAATTATTTAGAATACTTTTCCACCTTTTCATAAATTTCTTTCAAGAGAGCTTTCTCCAGCTCAGTTTTGGTAAATTTCTCGTGAACTGGCTGACTGGCCTTAGCAAAAAGCTTTTTCTCTTCGGGTGTTAATTCATAGATCTTGATTCCAGATTTTTTAATATCTTCCAAGTATTTTGCTTCACTGTCAGCAACCAGTTTACGTCCTTCTTTACTTGCTTCTGCATTGACTTTAATGATTAACTGCTGTAAATCGGCAGGCAATTTTTCAAACCAGGCCTTATTGGCTACAAGTATGTAGGTCATGTACCCATGACCGCTTAAAATCATGGTGTTTTGCACTTCATAATACTTATTCAAAGCAATAGTCTGCACAGGGTTCTCCTGACCGTCCACCACACCTTGCTGTAAAGCATTATAAAGTTCAGCATATTCGATAGGAATGGGATTTGCGCCCCAGGCCTCATATTGTGCTATCAACAACGGCGAAGGCATTACCCGCATTTTGACCCCTTTAAAATCTTCAGGTTTATGAATCTCTTTATTCTTCGTAGTAAAGTGTTTAGCACCGCCGTTCCAGAATCCCAAACCGACAAAACCCTTTTCTTTCATGGTATCAAGTATTTTGCTGCCAACCCCGTCTTCCATCACTTTAAAAAAAACGTCCACACTGGGAAAGAGACAAGGTAAGTCCACTATTTGCACAGTGGGGGTAAAGGGTGTCATGACTGAAACTGGTTGTAAGGTCATTTCATTAGAGCCGATTTGTACGGCTTCAGCCTGTTCTCTCATGGAACCGAGCTGCATAGAGGGAAATAACTGGACCTGAAGCCTGCCCCCTGATTCCTGCTCCAACTTTTGTTTAAAGATTTCCAGGCCTTTGTACTCCGGGCTGCTGGTAGGCTGGTTGAGACCCAGCCGAATAATAATTTTTTCGGCAGGTTTCTGGTCAGCAGGTTTGGTTCCACTGTTTTTTGCCCCGCCACATCCGGTCAAAACTAAACTCATGCTCAATAACATAATCCCTAAAAAAATTAAAAAACGTTTTTTCATCTTATTTCTCCTCCCTTTTTTCTCTTTTAATGAAACTCTGATTTTTCATCATTTTTTCCGCAAATGTTTCTCACCCCTTTACCCATATTTCTAACCTCTTCGTTAAAAGGCTCCATTGCCTGGATAGGTATGCTCAACAAATTTTCACTGCTCCTATCAATTCCCGAACGTCTGCAATTTTCTCCTGCTCTAACCATGCTTTGATACCCTCAATCACTTTCAGAGGAGCCAGGGGATCATAGAAATTTCCTGCACCAACGGCAACGGCACTGGCCCCTGCCAGGAGGAATTCGATAGCGTCCTCGGCGCTTACAATTCCTCCCATGCCGATGATGGGAATTTTTACAGCCTTGGCTACCTGCCACACCATTCTAACAGCAACAGGCTTTACGGCTGGTCCGGAAAGGCCCCCGACTATATTGGACAAAACCGGTCTTCTTGTCTTAATGTCAATAGCCATACCTAAGAGCGTATTGATAAGTGAGATTGCATCTGCACCAGCTGTTTCCACTGCTTTGGCAATTTCTGTAATGTCAGTTACATTAGGCGAAAGTTTGGCAATAATGGGAAGCCTGCTTTTATCCTTGACTGTTCTGATGACATCTGCCGCCATTTGGGGTTCCGTACCAAAGGCCAGACCACCGTGTTTAACGTTAGGACAAGAAATATTAATTTCCAGTCCTGCTACTCCAGGAACCCCATCGAGCCTTAGGGCTATTTCTCCATATTCCTCCAAAGAATGTCCGGAAATGTTAACAATAATGGGAACATCATACTGGGAGAGCCAGGGGATTTCTTCTTTAATAACAGCATCTACTCCAGGATTTTGTAAACCAATACAATTCAGTAAACCGGCAGGGGTCTCCGCAATACGGGGAGGTGGATTTCCCAGCCTTGGCTCTAACGTAGTGCCTTTAACCATAACCGCTCCAAGAAGGCTTAAGTCATAGAATTTGCTGTATTCCCGGCCAAAGCCAAAGGTTCCCGAAGCCGTCATCACCGGATTCTTCAGTTTAATGCCAGCAACTTCCACTGCTAGATTAATCATCAAAAATCACCTCACTGCTGGTAAATACGGGACCATCGTGGCAAACCTTTTTGTATGTGAGGGAGCCCTCTTCACTTCTTACTTTACAAACGCAGCCCAGACAGGCTCCGACACCACAGCCCATCCGCTCCTCCAAGGAAACCTGACAAGGGACCAGCGCTTCTTTAGTCAGCTTTACCACAGCTTTTGTCATGGGTAAGGGCCCACAGCAATAGACCTGATCCAATCTGGTAGTATTGATTACTTCTTCTAAAAGCTGGGTAACAAAGCCTTGACGTCCATAGGACCCATTATCAGTGGCAATCATCACTTTCGCACCCAATTCAATAAAATATCTATCACTTAGTAATTTATCTCTGTTCTGAGCCCCTAGTAGGGCATACACTTCCTTTCCCGCCTTAAGCAACTCCTCAGTTAAGGCAACCAGAGGAGCTATACCGCAGCCGCCTCCTACAATAGCCACCACTTTATCCTTTTCCGACCAGGTAAAGCCATTGCCCAAGGGACCTACCACTTCGATTTCGCTACCGGGAGTCATAGCGGACAAAAGCTTAGTGCCACTACCCACCACCTGGTAGACAAGGGTAATAGTTCCTTCCTCAGCATTAATCCTGCTTATGCTGATGGGCCTCCGTAAAAAGGGCACCTGAGTAGGAGATGTTTTTATCATAAGAAACTGTCCGGGGACAGCCTCTGCTGCGATAGCAGAAGCAGAGAGGACCATCTCATAAAAATCCGGCAAAATTTTTTTATTTTCTAAAATACGTGTTTTAAGCGAGTAAACCATCATCAAATCCTCCCTCTTCTGACCAAACTATTTTTCCACCGACCATGGTTAGTACAGGCTTACCTGTCAGCTCCCAACCATTAAAGGGTGTATTCTTTCCTTTAGAGTAGAACTCATCTGCATCTACTTTCCATTTTTTATTCAGATCAATAATGGTAATGTCCGCATCATACCCGGCACTTAGGCGTCCTTTCTCCTGAAGGTTAAAAATTTGTGCCGGTTTATAGGTCCAGGCAGCGATAGCAACTTCTAATTTCAAAAGCCCGGGATGTACCAAAAATGTTAAAATTAACCCCACTGCTGTCTCCAAACCCACAATCCCATTGGCAGCATACGTAATGTCAATTTCCTTTTCTGACAAGGCATGAGGTGCATGATCAGTAGCTATGGCATCAATCGTACCATCAGCCAATCCTCTCCTTAATTCCTCCACATCCTCACTTTTTCTGAGGGGCGGCCTCATTTTGCCATTAACTCCTACCTTAAGAACATCTTCCTCTGTTAAAAGCAGGTGATGGGGCGTTGCTTCTGCAGTTACACTAAGACCCATAGCTTTGGCCCGTCGCACCATGGCCACAGCCCTGGCTGTACTAATATGTCCGATGTGAACATGTCCACCTGTACAAGCTGCCAATTCAATATCGCGGCCTACAATCAGACTTTCCGATATGGCTGGGTCACCCTTCACGCCTAACTTTGCTGCCACTATCCCTTCATTGACGACAGTATTGGCAGAAAGATAGCTGTCCTCTGCATGTTGACTTATGGGTAATCCCAGATCTTTCCCTTTTAACAGCGCACGGTACATCAGCTCCGAGTTCTGTACAACTTTGCCGTCATCGGAAAGGGCCACTGCCCCTGCCTCTTTTAAAGCCTGAAAATCTGTAAGAATTCTGCCTTCGGAACCCTGGGTAACAGCTGCTACCGGAAAGACATTCACTATTGCTTCCTGACGGGCTCTTTTTACCAGGTTTCTTACTTGTTCGGAAGTATCAAGAACCGGAATCGTATTAGGCATACAGGCAATGCTTGTAAATCCCCCATGGGCTGCAGCCTTAGTGCCTGACATTAAGTCCTCTTTGTAGGTAAAGCCGGGATCACGCAGGTGAACATGAATATCGATCAAACCTGGTATAACTATTTTCCCCCTGGCGTCAACAACTATTTCGCCGTCCGGTAAATTATTGTCCACAGCCGCAACAGTTTTTCCTATCACTAAAACATCGGCAATCCTATCAAAACCACTGGCCGGATCCAGAACACGACCACCCTTAATCAACGTCTTCGTAGTTATCATCCCCCATGCCGTACAATATCAATCTACAGCTCATTTCGCCGGTAAAGGTTAAAAGCCCTTTGCAAATTTTGAGGAAAATTAAAGTCTCTATTTATCCCAAAGTGCTAAATAAAAAAAGGAAGCAATCAACAGCTTCCCTGTTTAGCTAAAAGATCCAGTATTTTTAATCCTAAATGCAGGTCAAGCCTGCGTTCTCCTGCCTCCAAATCAGTACAGGCAATTTCACTGATTCTCTCCAAACGATACTGCAATGTCTTATAGTGGATAAAAAGCTCAGAAGCCGTCTTTTTGGCATTCCCTCCGTTTCGCAAGTAACATTCCAGGGTTTTTACCAAATCTGTTTTATGTGCTCTATCGTAATCCACTAAATCATTTAGACCCCTGGGGATGAATTTTTTTAATTCCTCATGGGAAGGAAAGGAACAAAGGAGACGATAGACACCTATCTCTGAGAATAACGTGCAAAAACCCTCTCCCCAGACTTTTCGTCCAAACTCCAGGGCTTCAGAAGCTTCCAAAAAACTCTTACGGGCATCGGTAAGCGCATGGAAGACATCTCCCACACCCAGTGACAACGGGCAGGAGGATTTAACCTTGATCTCCTGATGAAACTTAGGCAGGAGATTAAACACATTTTGGCTTTCTGTCTGAGGTAGATTAAGCAGTACCACAAGGTTTCTACTGTCTGTCGTGGCTACTACGGAATAACCTAGCGGCTTCAAATTCAGTTGCAACTCTTCATAATACCGGTAACGAATATTTTCTGCCTGGTTTGGCTCAATTTTTGGAGAACAATGTAGAACCAGAATCAAAAAACTTCCTTTCTCCGGTAAACCCAAAAAATGGGCACGTCGTTGGGCAACACTTTCTGTTTTGATATGCCCTAACAACAAATCTTCAATAAAATCATTACGAAAGCTTTTCTCTACCTGGTCAACGGCTTTACGCCGGAGTAAATCAACAGCTAAAAGGGGAAGAGAACTTTCTACAGAAAGCAAAGCATTACGTTCTATAGGATTGTTTTCCTGCCCCACAATAAGGTATCCTTCTACCACACCTTCGAGAACAAGGGGAAAAACATAATAGGGTAAAGCATCTCGAGGAATTACTATTTCTAAAGGATTTGTTATTTTCTGAATGATGTCCCTGAGCAGCGCCGAATTTAACCAATTTTCAGGACTCTCCCCAAGTACTTTTAACTTCCTGTCCACAACGGCTACAGGATTATTAAACACTCCTGCCAAAACAGATAAGGATTCATGCAGCCCCCCGCCGGAAAATATTACTTCTGAAAGTTTACGGTGAATCATTTCAAACTGTAAAAGCCGGGCCGTCTCTCTGTTGATAATTTCGGTCATAATGGGGTTAATAACTTCAAGATAGGGAATCTGTTGTTGCATCTCAATGATAGGTAAAGCATATTCATTAGCCGTTTCCAACATCTCCGGGGGGATAGTATCGAGAAAACGCTTTGCTTTGACCACCAGGCCGGCAATGCCTTTTTTGGCCAGGTCTTGAATTAGTCGGATACGCTCTTCTTCATTTTTGGAAATGGCAAAACCACTGGTAAGGATTAATTCATTCCCCTTGAGCCATTGTACTATATCAGGTACTTCCAAAACCGTCACATATTTAATTTCCCTGTCTATACCTCCATGGCCTGCCAAAATTTTGGCCGTGCGCAAGCCGCCAATTTTTAGCGCCTCCTTTACAGTTATCCCCATGCTCTCCCCCCTTCCTCTATTGTCATTATTTTAACATACTGTGTGACATTAAATAATCCATCCTGTTTTACTTCGGCCTTTTGATCTTATAAAAAGGTCGCACTCATTCCCTGCTTCCCGGTTTATATAAAGGCACGCCTTTCTTACATAAAGGACATTCCTCAGGATCATAGTTATTCATTTTAATTTTCAAAAGGGAATAGTAGGGAACTGAAATTTTAGCCAAACCATTACTCCGGTCCACAATCGATCCAACTCCTATAACATGAGCGCCAAATCCTTCTACCAGGTCAATAACTTCCTGGGAAGATTTCCCCGTGGTAATAACATCCTCCACAACTAACACCCTTTTTCCCGGTTCTATGGTAAACATTCTCCTTAAAGTAGTTACACCATTCTCCCTTTCGGTAAAAATGCCGGGAACTCCCAGATGTCTGGCAACCTCATACGCAACAATGACCCCTCCCAAAGCAGGGCCGATAACTATTTCAGGATTATCCTGCCGAAAATGTTCTGCAATAGCTTTGCATACTTTTTCCGCCAAAACCGGTTCTTTAAGCAACAGGGCACACTGAACATAAGTATCACCATGAAGCCCGGAACTAAACTTAAAATGACCCTCTTTAAAAGCACCAACACTTTTAAGTATCTCCAAGGTCTGGGTAGAATCTAACATAATCGTCATCCTTTCTTTATATTCTAGAAAACATTGCTCAGTTCTTCAATTACTCTAAGGGCAGCCGAACGGGGATCCCGTGACTGGGTAATGGGCCTCCCCACCACAATATAATCAGCACCTAATTTAACGGCCTGGTGTGGAGTAAGAATCCGCTTCTGATCCCCGGCCTCAGCCCAGGAAGGGCGCACCCCCGGACAAAGAATTTTAAAATTAGGGCCACAGGTTTCCCGGATTATGCTAATCTCATGAGGAGATGCTACTACCCCGTCCAGACCTGCTTCCTGAGACAATTTGGCCCAGGACTCCACAGTCCGGCGTAAATCGGGTAAACCAAGATCCTTCAAATCTTTCTCATCCATGCTTGTCAATACTGTTATCGCCAGAAGCAGGGGTTTCTTTACCTGAAGAAATTCCGCCTGCTCCTGTGCGGCCTGCGCTGCTTTCTTCATCATTTCCCGGCCGCCTGCTGCATGTACATCGAAGATAGTTGCTCCCTGAGCCACTGCTTGGCGGGAGGCCTGAGCCACAGTATTAGGTATATCATGGAATTTTAAATCTAAAAAAACTTCTTTACCCATCTCCCGCAGCTTAACAACTGCCTCCCCGCGGCTGGCCAAATATAGTTCCAGACCAACCTTATAAAACATAACTTCCGGTACCTGATTTACCAGCTTTTCTGCTTCCCCCCATGTAGGAAAATCCAAAGCCACAATAAGCCTTTTATCAGTATTTTTCATGTTTCTCCTCCTTCCAGGCTATCCCTGTAATCTGTAATTATTACTGTTAACTTACACTTCATTCAGAAAACTGTTACCGGGATATAGTTTTTATATAGTCCTGCAGGGCTTTAACCGCTAATCCCCGTCCCTTTCTTTCCTTAATTACTTTAAGAAGTCCCGTACAGGTGTCCAGGGAAGTAAGGCAGGGAATATTAAATTCCACCGCCGCCCGGCGAATCTGGAAACCGTCACGCTGGGGTTCTTTTCCTTTGGTTAAAGTGTTAATCACAAAGCCCAGCTTACCTCCCCGGATTAGGTCCACTACATCCGGTTTACCCTGGTTAATCTTGGCCACCTCACGGACCGGGATGTTATGCTCTCTTAATAATTTGGCCGTACCTGCGGTAGCCCAGATAGTAAAGCCTAATTCGCTGAACTCCCTTAAGACAGGCAAGGCTTCCCTCTTATCCTTATCAGCTACAGTAGCCAGTATGTCCCCTTCCTCAGGAATCTGATAGCCTGCCCCCAGGAAGGCCTTGGTGAGGGCTAAAGTGAATTCGTCGGCCAGTCCCATAACTTCACCGGTAGATTTCATTTCCGGTCCCAGGGATGTTTCCACACCGGAAAGCTTGTTAAAGGAGAAAACGGGCATTTTAATAGCTACCAGTTCAGGGGCAGGCCATAATCCCCCACCATAACCCATGGTCTCCAGGGTCTCGCCCAGCATAATCCTGGTAGCCAGCTTCACCATGGGAATCCCCGTAACTTTACTCAAGAAAGGCACTGTCCGGCTGGCCCGGGGATTCACTTCCAGGACATAAATCTCATCTCCCTGAATGACAAACTGGATGTTGACCAGGCCTTTTATCCTAAGTCCTAATGCTAACTTTTCCGTATAATGGACCAGTCTTTGTCTTAAATCCTCATTTAAAGTTTGAGGTGGGTAAATGGCAATACTGTCTCCTGAATGGACCCCGGCTCTTTCCAAATGCTCCATGATACCGGGTATGAGCACCCTCTCCCCGTCGCAGATAGCGTCGACTTCCACTTCTTTTCCCACCAGATAACGGTCTACCAGGACAGGATGTTCCGGGGAGATGCGCACGGCCTCGGCCAGGTAATTAGTGAGGTCTTCTTCGGTATAGACTATCTCCATAGCCCTTCCTCCCAGTACATAAGAGGGGCGAACCAGAACCGGGAAACCCAGCTTAGCGGCAATGGCCCTGGCTTCGTGCTGGCTGTGGGCCATGCTGCCCTGGGGACGGGGGACGCCTAGCTCCTCCAGAAGGGTATCAAATTTCTCCCTGTCCTCGGCACGGTCAATGTCCTCCACACTGGTGCCCAGGATGGGTATTCCCGCCTGAGCCAGGGGTTTGGCCAGGTTGATGGCTGTCTGCCCGCCAAACTGGACGATGACACCGGCTGGTTTTTCCGCCTCGATGACGTTCAAAACGTTTTCCAGGGTCAGGGGTTCGAAGAAGAGACGGTCGGAAGTATCGGGGTCGGTACTGACCGTTTCCGGATTGTTATTGATGACAATGGATTCAATGTCGCTTTCTTTTAAGGCCCAGGAAGAATGGACCGAACAATAATCAAACTCGATGCCCTGTCCGATCCGGATTGGTCCTGAACCTAAGACCACCACTTTCTTTTTTTCAGAGGGTTCCAGTTCATTTTCCTCGCCATAGCTGGAGTAATAATAAGGTGTGGTGGCAGCAAATTCACCGGCACAGGTATCCACCATGCGAAAACCCGCTTTCACGCCCAGGGCCAGCCTCTCCCGGCGAATTTCCTTTTCCGTTTTACCCAGGAGATAGGCCAGCTGGTAGTCGCTAAATCCGTATTTTTTGGCAGTAAGCCAGTCCTCGCGGCTCCACTCTTTCTTCTGTGTCAGGGTCATTTCAATCTCCACAATATGGGCCAGGTTTTCCAGGAAGAATAAATCTATCCCCGTGAGATGGTGAAGTTGTTCCACGGAGACGCCGCGCTGTAAACTCTCCGCCACTACAAAAAGCCGTTCATCATCGGCCTGTTGCAATTTTTCCTGGAGCTCTTTCCAGGTAAACTTCTGAAATTGGGGTACCAGGAGGCCTACAAAGTTCATCTCCAGGGAACGGATGGCCTTTAAGAGAGCCGAAGCAAAATTCCTGCCCAGGGCCATGACCTCACCCGTGGCTTTCATCTGGGAGCCCAGGGTCCTCCTGGCTGTAGTAAATTTATCAAAGGGCCAGCGGGGTATTTTTACGACTACATAATCCAGAGCCGGTTCGAAACAGGCTGAAGTATTACCTGTAACACTGTTGGCAATTTCATCCAGGGTATAGCCCAGCGCAATCTTAGCCGCCACTTTGGCGATGGGGTATCCCGTAGCCTTGGAGGCCAAAGCACTGGAACGACTGACCCGGGGATTGACTTCAATCACGTAATATTTACTGCTGTGGGGGTCCAGGGCGTACTGGATATTGCAGCCGCCCTCTATCCCCAGGGCTCTGATGATCTTTAAGGCTGCACTCCTCAGCATCTGGTAATCCCGGTCAGAAAGGGTCTGGGTAGGTGCTACCACAATACTGTCTCCTGTATGAATACCCACAGGGTCAACGTTTTCCATGGAACAGATGGTAATACAGTTATCATGAGAATCCCGCATGACTTCAAACTCAATTTCTTTCCAGCCCGCCACACTCCGTTCAATTAACAGCTGGCGGTTCAAACTGTATTTTAAGCCCTTCATGGCGATGTCCGTGAGCTGTTCGTCATTTTCCGCCACACCACCCCCGGTGCCGCCCAGGGTATAGCCGGGCCGCACGATGACAGGATAGCCGATTTGCCCGGCAAAGACCACGGCTTCTTCCACACTGCCCACAATGGCGCTCTCGGGAACAGGTTCATGGATTTCACCCATGGTGGCTTTGAAGATTTCCCGGTCTTCCGCCTTTTCAATGGCACTTAAGGGTGTACCCAGGAGCCTGACGCCTTCCCTCTCTAAAACACCTTTCTTTGAAAGCCTCATGGCCAGGTTTAAACCTACCTGCCCGCCCAGGGTAGCCAAGAGACCCTGGGGTTTTTCTTTTTTAATAATCTCTTCCAGGACGTCTTCCGTCAGGGGTTCAAGGTAGACCCGGGAAGCCATATGGGCATCGGTCATGATGGTGGCCGGGTTGGAATTGACCAGAACCACTTCAATACCTTCTTCTTTTAAGGCCCGGCAGGCCTGGGTACCGGCATAGTCAAATTCTGCCGCCTGCCCGATGACAATGGGACCGGAGCCAATGACCAGGACTTTTTGCAATCCTGCTGCCTTAGGCATGACTAACACTCCTTTCCCGCCCGTATTCCTTCACCATTTCCAGAAAACGGCCAAAGAGTTCTGCTGTATCCTGGGGACCAGGACATGCCTCGGGGTGAAACTGTACGGAGAAGGCAGGTTTCGTTTTGTGTCTCAAACCTTCCACCGTCTGGTCGTGAAGGTTGATATGGGTTATCTCTATTTCTTTACCGTCCAGGCTTTCCTTAGCCAGGGCATACCCGTGATTCTGAGAGGTAATGTGGACCCGGTTGGTGATCAGGTCTTTCACGGGGTGGTTGCCGCCCCGGTGGCCGAATTTTAATTTATAAGTGGTGCCGCCCAGGGCCAGGCCCAGAAGCTGGTGGCCCAGGCAAATACCCATAACCGGTATTCCGGCATCCAGGACTCCTCTGATCATGGGCAGAGTATAATCTACATCCTGGGGATCACCGGGTCCGTTAGACAAAACCACACCCCAGGGTTTGCCGGCCAGGATTTCCTCTGCCGTAACCGTGGCAGGTACTACCGTGACCTGGCAGTTCAAATGCTGTAAAGCTTTTATAATATTGCCCTTAGCACCGTAGTCCACCACAACCACCGGGTACTCTCCCCCAGGCAGGGTATAACTCTCTTTAGTCGTAACACCCTTTACCAGATGAGGCCCTGTGACAGGTTCCAGCCTCCTGGCCTTCTCCACCAGTTCTTCGGGTGTTGACTCGGTGCTGATAATGCCCAGCATGGTTCCAGCCTGTCTCAGGTGTTTGGTCAGGGCCCTTGTGTCCACATCTTTGATTCCCACAATATTTTGGGAGACCAGGTAGCGGTGGAGATTCTGTTCGGAACGAAAGTTACTGGGCTGGTTGCATAATTCCTTGATCACCAAACCCCTGGCCTGGGACCTGGGGGATTCTTCATCCTCCCGGTTTACCCCGTAGTTGCCGATAAGGGGGTAGGTTAAAACAATAATCTGCCCTGCATAAGAAGGGTCCGTTAAGATTTCCTGATAACCCGTCATGCTGGTATTGAAAACCACTTCACCTGCAGTTTCTCCTACCAGGCCAATGGACTTGCCTTCAAAGATTCTCCCGTCTGCCAAACATAGATAAGCTTTCAATTATCTGCCCTCCTTTACTTTACCGTCCTCCATCACAATCTTCCCATCCACGATGGTCATTACAGGCCAGCCCTGGTAAGTTTTCCCGTCTACCGGGCTGTTCTTGCCCTTGGAGTAAAAATCTTTAGCCACAACTTTTTTCTTTAAGTCGGGGTCAATTACCGTAATATCTGCCACAGCACCGGGTGCCAGATACCCCCTGTCTAATGTCAGGATTTTTGCCGGCCCCGTGGTAAACCTGGCTATTAATTCCCGGGGTTTCATCAAACCTGACACCACCAGGGCATCCCAGCACATGGGCACTGCTGTTTCCAATCCCGAGATACCGTTAGGTGCCTTGGCAAATTCCTGTTCCTTATCTTCACTGGCCCAGGGCGCGTGGTCCGTGGCCACACATTCAATAACCCCCTCCTTAAGGGCCTGGCGCACAGCAGTTAAGTGCTCGGGACTGCGCAGGGGCGGGCTTACTTTAGTACTGGTGTCGTAGGTCTTCACCTCTTCATCGGTTAAGCAGAGATGGTGAGGAGTTACCTCTGCCGTAACCTTGATTCCTCGCTCTTTGGCAAACCTGAGGAGTTCCACGCTGCCCGCCGTGCTGAGATGGGCCAGGTGGAGCCGGCCACCGGTGAGCTCGGCCAGGAGAATATCCCGGGCCACCATGATTTCTTCGGCTTGAGGGGGAATTCCCTTGAGTCCAAGCACCGTGGACCAGTAACCTTCATGCATTAAACCCTCGGCTGTAAGGTAATGGTCTTCGCTGTGGGAAATAACGGGTATGTCAAAGAGTTTGCAGTATTCCAGGGCCCGGCGCATCACCTCACTGTTGGTCACTGGCTCGCCGTCGTCGGAAATACCCACGGCTCCGGCCCGGTATAAGCTGCCGATTTCCGCAATTTCCTGGCCCTGCTGCCCTTTGCTCACCGTACCCAGGGGCAGCACTTTAGAGAGGCCTGCCTTTTCCGCTCTGGCTTTAATTAGTTCAACCACACCCTCATTATCGGCACAGGGTTTGGTGTTGGGCATGGCGGTGATGGTGGTAAAACCACCGGCCACAGCGGCCTGGCAGCCGGTCAATATGGTTTCATGGGCTTCCCCGCCGGGTTCCCGCAGGTGTACATGAAGATCAATAAAGCCGGGAGCCACAATTTTTCCCGTTACATCTATGCTTTCCACATTTTTCTCCTGCAACTCGGGAGACATTTCAACTATCCTGCCGTTCTCTATCAAAAGATCCAGGACTTGTTCCAAACCGGACCTGGGATCTATGACCAGTCCACCTTTCAAGATGTATTTCATCTTACCACTCCTCCTTCTGTCCCAACATCAGGTATAAGAGAGCCATCCGCACAGCCACCCCGTGGGTAACCTGTTCATTGATTACCGAGTGGAGACCGTCTGCCACCTCACCGGAAATCTCGATGCCACGGTTCATGGGTCCCGGGTGCAGGACCAGGCAATCTTTAGCGGCCAGCTGCAGGCGCTCCCGGTTTAAACCAAAGAGCTGGCTATATTCCCGTAAAGTGGGAAAAAGCCCGGCCTTCTGCCTTTCCAGCTGGATTCTAAGCATCATGACCACCTGGGCATCCTGTAAGGCCTCGTTGATGTCATAAGTAACCTTTACCCCCAGCTTCTCTAATCCGTGAGGAATCAGGGTAGGCGGGCCGCATAACCAGACCTGGGCCCCCATTTTGGTGAGCCCATGGATATTGGACCTGGCTACCCGGCTGTGCAGGATATCGCCGATGATGGCTACTTTTATACCTTTTAATTCGCCCAGATGTTCCTTGATAGTCATCATATCAAGTAGCGCCTGGGTGGGGTGTTCGTGAAACCCGTCCCCGGCATTGATCACCCGGGCTTTGAGGTACTTGCCAAGCATCTGGGGTGCACCGGCCATACTGTGCCGGATGACCACAATGTCGGCCCCCATCATCTCCAGGGTTAACCCGGTGTCCTTTAGGCTTTCACCCTTGACCACACTGCTGGTCGAGGTACTGATGTTAATGACATCTGCGCTCATGTACTTCCCCGCCAGCTCAAAAGAGGTCCGGGTCCGGGTACTGGCTTCGTAAAAAAGATTGATGATAGCCTTCCCCCGGAGTGTGGGTATTTTTTTAATATCACGCTTGAGGACGTTTTTCATCTCCCTGGCTGTCTGGAGAATGTTTTCGATCTCTTCCACACTTAATTGTTCCATAGTAATGAGATCCTTCGCTTTAATTCCCATTTGCACTCCCTCCATTCAAGGATAGTTTGTGAAATTAAGAAACCTCCTAGCCATCAGGCTAGGAGGTGTAGATACGCACACAAATCTCTCTCGTACACCCTTACTAGCCTCTCTGGACTAATTTCAAGGGAATCCCTATAAATTTGTAATCAAAAAGGCCTACTTACTAAGGCAGCTTAGTAAGTAGGCTAGATAGCGAAAATATTTGAATAAAAGCCTAATCCCAACTGCCTTGCCGGTCTCACAGGACCAGTTTAAAGGCTCGGTTTTATATGCCATTGGACTAAGTATAATATTTATTGCAGAGCATGTCAACTTCCGTCACCGCTTTTTGTCACCGCTTTTGATGGATGTATTTTAAAGCTAAATGACTATAACTCCGCTAAACAAAAGAATTCACTTGTTAAAAGTAATGTTTTCCGATAAACTGGAAAAGCAGGATCTTAAAGAAAGGTTGTGAAATCTTTGGCCAGTAAAATTAAAATCGTAACCGACAGCACTTCTGACCTGCCTCAAGAACTGGTAAAAAAACACGATATTCATGTGGTACCTCTCTATGTCAACTTTAGCGATGCCACTTATAAGGATGGCGTAGATCTGGCCGCCAAGGATTTCTACCCTATGCTGGAAAAGGCCAAAGACAGCTTACCCAAGACTTCCATGCCTTCGGTTGGTGATTTTGTTAAAGTTTACGAATCCCTCTTACAGCAGGGTTATGAAATACTCTCCATACATATCTCTTCCGGGTTAAGCTGTACTGCCTCCGTGGCGGAAACGGCAGCGGGCATGCTTAAGGGAAGAATCTCTGTCTTTGACTCCAAATCCATCAGTGCCGGCATCGGCCTTCAGGTCCTGGAAGCCATGGAAATGGTGAAACAAAACCTTTCTCTGGATCACATACTGAGTCGTTTGGAAGAAGTACGCCAGCGAACGGAAATCTTCTTCTCCCTGGATACCCTTGAATACCTGGAGAAAGGCGGTCGTATCGGACGGGTCTCTGCCCTCCTGGGTTCTCTTCTAAAAATCAAGCCGGTAGTGCGGGTGGAAAATGGCATCTACGTACCCCTGGACCGGGTGAGAAACCAGAAACAAGCTATTCAGAAAATGGTGGAACACATGGTCAAAACACTGGCCGGCCATAAGCCCAAAGGTGTAGCCGTAGTCCACGGTGCCGCTGAAGAGCTTGCTAAGGAGTTAAAGAAACTGGTGGAAGAAACCGTGGGCATCAAGATATCCCTCTTCAAAGAAACAGGCCCCGTTATCGGTGTCCATACCGGACCGGGTACGCTGGGAGTAGGGTTTACTTACTAACGATATCCGATTTCCGATATCGGAAAATGCTATAAAAATGGGCAAAGAGCCTTTGGCTTTTTTTATGTGTCACTCTAATTTAGGTACGTTCACTTTTTGTAGATACTAACCATTATCTCAGGATCGATTATTTCAATGATCAGGACAGACACAGAAATAATCCAAGTCAAGTAAAAACCAATCACATCTATAAGTATGTCCAGTAAGACTGTAATGGATATATTATCCATACTCCAAATCCTTTCCGCGTATTGTATAAAGTTATGAAAAACTGGCCGTTTTTATATAACGACCAGTCCCTCCTACTACTTTATCTCGGTATACAACCTGCCACCCTTACCAATTTCTTCTTTTTCAAATTCGTTGATAAATATAGTAACCTTCTCTGGTTCAACATTGATAGCCTTTACCACAGCTTCCGTTATAGATTCCACCATAATTTTTTTTTGCTCTGTGGTTCTTCCTTTAAGCATATTAACATGGATTACGGGCACCTATTCCTGCCTCCTTAATTCTAGTTTTTGTCTGACTGACTTAAGCACTATGATCTTCCGCACGTACATATTTCTTTAATAACTCTTCAGCTCGTTCAGTATTAAAAATCCCACATACACAAGGTTGAGCCATTAATATAGCCGCCTCTTTTATACTCTTTTTCCCACGCCGCACATCTTCAATCAGTTTAACAACCAAGTGCTGTGATATCATTCCATGACCACACATTGTAACAAACTCAAGTACTTCCTCTGCCGGTAACAAATCTGTTCTCCCAAAAATGCCAAGGGAGTAGTTAATTGAGTGAGGTTTAATTCCTAACTGTTTTGCAATATCCAATACTTCTTCATTTAAACCACTTACTGTTACAGAAAGGCCAAAGTCCTCTTCTTTAATACGCCTGACAACTTCTAATATCTTCTCTTTACTTGAAAAAGCACAACGTACCCTTGGTGTTTCCGGCATACTGGCTTTTATTTCTTCTACCGTTACTCCTGTATAAATGGTTCCAGTTTCATAAGAACCGAGATTGATGGGACCTACTTCTGTGATAATGTCTAAAATTCTGCGCAGTTTAGGACCAGCATCCTGGTGATTAATTCCCACTGCAGGTGTCACTAAAATTACGAAATCATTTTTTAAGGATTCCACACAGCCACGCCGGTGAAGAGAATGAGTCATCTTCTATTCCTCCTTTAAAGGTCGTCCTAAGCCTAAATTGATTTTGTTATTTGGCCTTGGCTGAATCCCCAAGCGCTCTAACTGCGGGAAGGTAGGTAGACTACCGTCTTCGGGGAAGCGCGCAATTAAGTCTAAGGAAAAAACGGTATCAATTTTTTTAGCAACATCCATGAGGGTAACCAGAATTTCTTCTAACTGGCTCTCGGGAACAACAAACTCAATTATAGCTGAAACCACTCGAGCTTGTTTTGCTTCTTCCGTAAAGGTTCCCTTAGATACATCCTCCATAAGGTGAGTAAGGGGATTAAGTTCTTCGTAGCTTATCTGATGTTTGGCAAGGGCCATAGTTATTTTTTCAACATCACGATAGCTGGCACCAACACTTGGCCGCCCCACTTCAATAGCAATTCCTACTTGGCCCCTCTTTACTCGACCGGTTACATCATTGGACTTTACTTCCTCTGTACCCCGTCCTGGTACCTTTGTCTCCACGTGGGTGGCCATAGGATCGCTAAAATACTTCCTAATTGATCTGGGGCGTTTGAAAACATCTGGACTTTCATAAAGAGCCTGGCGCGGGCACTTAACAATACGTTGGCGTCCACAGGTACCGCATTCAAGACAAACTTCCTGGTCTATATAGGCTTTACGATCGCGTATGCTAATGGCCTGTACGGGACAATACGGCACACATATGCCACATCCTGAGCATTTTTCATGATCAACTAGCATGTTTCATCCTCCTTGTCTACTGTCTCTTACTTTTGAAGTATATCTAATCTTCTTAATGTTTCGGCCAGGGGGGAAACCTCACAGGTTACCCCCCGACGCCGATATACATCAGAAGTACTTCATCGCCCTGCTGCAATGGAATGTCTTCGCGGGTCACAACGCCATTCACCACAATCATCAGATCCGGAGCTAATTCCCCTTGATTCTTTAGTCGGGAACGAAGCAGTGGATAATCCTCAATCAGAGTGTCCAGTAGATGATATGTCGTAAGTGGTTCCTTGATGGTAACGGTGATGGAATGGTCTTTGATTGGCAACCCATCTTCCAACCCACCGAGAAAGCGTACCTTTACATCGACATTCTTATTTTTTTCTTGCAAGCAGCTCCCTACTTTCTATTTGAGGTTTTGTACAATCTCGTCAAGACCCAGGGCTTGCACGGTTTCTTTCTTGGGAATACCGTTTTGGTCCCAGCCTACCAGTGCGTAGTACTTATCCAGCATCCCGTCCAGCTCTTCCTTGGGAGTATACATACCTTGGGAAGGTCCTTCGGGAATGGGCTCGGTCATAAAACGCTCGGGCAGTACGTCGTCTTTACGGCTTAAGCCTTCTCTTACGTTGAAGCATCTTTCCAGGTTCCAGATCCGATCAGCTACCTCTTGCAGTTCTGCCAGGTCAAAACCAAAGCCGCAGACGGCGTTGATGATGTTTAGGTGCTTTTCGGTGAGGCCTACCCGACCTATATTTCCTTCAAGCATGGCACAGTAGGTGAAGGTATCCCGGATTACGGTGGTGGAGGTGACGTCTTTGACCAGCTTCTCTTTGCCCTCGACGGTTTTGCGGTCAAAGGCTCCGCCTCTTTCAGGAAGGTGTCTCATGTCTTGGTGACTGCCGCCCCGGGGACTGACGGCGTAGCCGAGGGACATCCCTTTGTAGCCTCTTACGCTGTGTCCGGCTAATTCCAGGCCTTTGATGTTGATGGCAAAGGCGTTGGAACCCCGCCCGATCTTTTGGCTCATTTTGCGAGTACCCTGGCTGATAAAGTCACCGATGCCTTCTCGGACAGCAGTCTTTTCTAAGAGGGTGATCATGGCTTCGGCATTGCCAAATTCGGCTTTGATGCCATCGAGTTCCTCTTGGCTTATCAGCCCTTTTTCATAGCATTCCATGATGAAGGCGATAGATACGCCGGCTGATAAGGTATCCATCCCGTATTCGTTACAGATGTGGTTGGCTTTGGCTACTACGCTGAGATCGCCGATCCCACAGAGCGAGCCGAAGCTGTAGACGGTTTCGTATTGGGGTTTGACGGTTTTGAGTCCGTCGTATTGGCCGCCTTTGACTTCGCAGTAGTGGGCGCAACGCAGCGGACAGTTGAAGCAACTGATGTTCTTTTTGAACAACTTTTCGGCCATCTGTAAGTGGGAGAGGGAATCGGCTTCTTCAAAGGTCTCTTTCTGCCAGTTCCTGGTGCCCAGGATGCCGGTGGCATTGTTGGTCTGGGTGGCCGGGGTGGTGCCATATTTGGAGAGGGTTTCACCCAGGGCTTTATCGGTTCTGATTTGCTGATAGATATCTTCAACAATGGCACGGGTCTTTTCCTGGTCAGCTACATCGATACAGGCAGCTGTACCCTTAACGGCGACGGCTTTGAGATTTTTGGCGCCCATGACGGCACCGAGTCCGCCCCGGCCGGCGGCATGTGTTCCGTCGACCATGATGCAGGCGTAGTTGACTTTCTTTTCGCCGCTGGGTCCAATGACGGCGATGCGTACGAGTTCGTCACCGATCTCTTTTTTGATGGCTTCCCGGGTGTCGGTGGTGGTTCTGCCCCAGTGTTGCGCGGCATCCCGCAGTTCGGCTTTGCCGTTATCGATCCAGAGATAGACAGGTTTGGAGGAGCTGCCTTCGATGATGAGTCCGTCATAACCGGCAAATTTTAGTTCTGCCCCAAAGTGTCCGCCGGCATAACTGTCCATGAAGGCAGCGGTTAGGGGTGATTTGCCGAAGATACCTATTTTCGGGGCGCAGGGGAAGATGGTTCCGGTCAAAGGACCGGTGAAGAAGACAAGCTTGCTTTTTTCACCGAGCGGGTCATAGCCCTGTTCTGTCTCTTTGTAGAGGTAATAGGCTCCCAGCCCGTTACAGCCTACGTATTTTCTCAGGACTTCATCGCTAAGCTTCTCTTCTGTGATCGCCCCAGTGGTGAGATTCACTCTGAGGATTTTACCGCAATACGCGCTATACTTGCTCATATGTCTCTACCTCTCAATTTATTTCTGTAAAAACCGTTTTTTCTTGATGATGACTTCGTCCGGTATTTCTTCATAGGTCAGTGCTTTGGCTGTGCAGTGTTTGACACAGGTAGGGTCTCCACCGCAGAGGTTGCATTTGATGGGCATGCCTGTCTCAGGATGCAGGGTGATGGCTCCGTAGGAGCAGGCATCGGCACAGTTGCCGCAGGCCACGCAATTCTCTTTGATGAATACTACCATCTGTGCTTCGGGGTCATACTTTAAGGCGTCAGCAGGACATGCTGCTCCACATGCCGGTTCCTGACACTGCCGACATACTACGGGTATGGGTTTTTCCTCCAGGGTCCCCGGGTTGATGATGGTGATTCTTGATAACCCCGGATTCACCACATTTTCATGGGAATCGGAGCAAAAGACTTCACATGCCCGGCAACCTGCACATTTGGTTGCGTCTACAATTATTCTCTTCATCTCATAGCCCCCTGTTTTATTTGCCGTTCTTATTTCTTGTCTTCTGTTGCCCGCACTTCTACGCCGGCTAATTTTTCCTGGAGGGTGATTATGCCGGAAATATCCATTCCTCCACACCCAAGAAGCTGAGCCGTCCGATAAGCCTGCTCGGCTAAACCTCCTAAGGGTAAAACCATTTGGTTTTCTTTGGCCATATTGATAACTAATCCCAAGTCTTTAGCAATTAAGTCTATAGCAAAACCTGGTTTGAAGTTACCTTTTGCTATAAAATTGGGATAACGGGTTTGTAAGGCGTAGCTATTGCCTGCACTTTCACTCAATATTTCGAACATAGTATCAGGATTAATCCCTGCCTTAGTTCCCAGTACCAGGGCTTCACCTACCGCAGCCACATTAATGCCAAATAATAATTGATTAATTAATTTTACTGCTTGACCAGCACCCACTTTACCTACGTGGTAAATTTTCTTACCTAACGCTTGCAAAATAGGTAAGCACTTTTCAAACACTTCCCTTTCTCCGCCGACAATTATGGTTAAGGTGGCTGCCTTAGCGCCTGCCTCTCCGCCGCTCACAGGTGCATCCAACACCTGCACACCTTGCGTTTCAGCGGCCTTAGCCAGTTTTCGACTGGTCTCTGGCGTAACAGTACTCATTTCGACAAGCACTGTACCTGCTTTTGCTCCTGCCAGAACACCTTCTGGGCCTAGTACTACTTGCTCCACGATTTGTGGGGTTGGTAAAGATGTTAGAATTATCTCAGAGTCTTGTGCAACTTCCATTGGACTGACTGCACTTTTAGCTCCTAAGGCCTGTAATTCAGCTACTGCTTTAGAGTTAACATCATAAACTATAAGCTGATAGCCGGCCTTAATTAAATTTGTAGCCATTGGCTTACCCATTGTACCAATGCCAATAAAGCCAATCTTCACGATTTCACTCTCCTCAAAAGATATCGTTTGAATCCTAATTTATTGCAATTAAATATTGACTAGATCTAATTCTTCCAATTTAGATTGTGTAGGCCTACCCAACTCATCCCATCCGCGATAGATATAATATTCAGACAACATCTCTCCCAAAGGAGGTAAATTATCAGCCGCTCCCCCTGAACCTCTCTTCAAAGATAAGAGGCGAGGTGGAAGCGTATCATCTTTTCTGGTAATGCCACATCTAACGTTATACAATCTTTTTAAGTTAAACAGCCTTTCTCCAGTTAATAGAAAATCTGCTACAGTCATTTCCCACCCGGTAATAAGGTTAAGCCACTCTACCATATGGGTCAAAGTAACACCACCAACAACAGCAAATTTACATATTTTTAGTGAATCACACATTGACATAATGTTCTGCAAGTTAGCAGTAAGTTCTCCTTTTCCTCTTACAGCAAAGCGGTCGAAAGGTTTGCAATAATTTAATTCAGGAATAGTCGCTGCAATCTCGTAGGGATGGGTAAAACCCTGTAAATGACAGGCTCCGCGATTAGATGTAGCATAGGCTACTGCTAAGCTGTTAAACGCACGAGGGTCATGGGCAGGAGGTTCTAAACCTTTCACATGTAAAGCAAATTCCTCGGCAACTCCTCCTATTTGGGCGGCAGCCCTTTTAACTCCTTCTGCCAGGATTTTACCAAGTTTCTTCCTCTGCCCGATTTGGTGAATCATATCGATTACTGCTCCTGCATCACCCCATTGAAGACTAACCCCACCAGTATCTTCTTCTGTAATGAGGCCATGTTCAAAGCATTCCATAGCAAAAGCAATAACTCCGCCTGTAGAAATAGTATCCATACCATATCTGTTACATAATTCGTTAGCCATAGCAACAGCTTCTAAGTCATCTACTAAGCATAAAGCACCTAGCAAAGCAAGTGTTTCATATTCCGGACCCGCACCATCAACATTTCCATAGGCACTATTTTTAATTTCCACCTTCCTGCCGCAACCAATCATGCAGGATGAACAATAAAAACGTCCCGTCAGAATAGTTTCAGCCATGCGCTGTCCGGAAATCCTTTCCGCCCCTTCTACCCAAGACCCTTCACGCCAATTTTTAATGGGTAAATCACCGAGCTTCTCAGAGCTAATTAATGCACCGGAAGTTCCGAATTCCTTTCGAGTTTTCGTATTTGCCACCAATGTGGGCAGAAACTTTGTAATCGATTTTTTTAGTTCTTCCGGTCGGGCTACTGAAGTATTTTGGCTACCACATACGGCAATCGCCTTTAGTTTCTTAGCCCCCATTACTGCACCTACACCGCTCCTGCCGGCAGCCCTTCCGTCCTTACCGTCACTCATAATAGAAGCGAACTTAACCAAGTTTTCACCAGCAGGACCTATAGATGTAATTGCTGCCTTGTGATTCGTTTCACTTCTTATAATGTCTTCAATTTCATAAGTATCCTTACCCCAAATATGCTCTGCATTTCTAAACTCCACTGTACTATCTGTAATCCATAGATATACTGGATTATTTGAGGCTCCCACAATAACCAGACCATCTATTCCTGCTTTTTTTAAAGCGGTCCCCCAGGTACCACCAATATCTGATTCAGCCCAAATACCGGTGAGAGGAGATTTGGTAACAACCGCATGTCTTCCTGCGGTTGGCACTCTTGTTCCGGTAAAAGGTCCCGTCATAAAAATAAGGGTATTCTCAGGCCCCAATGGGTCCGTTTCCGCCCCAGTTGTACTAAACAATATTTTTGCCCCAAGTCCGCTGCCTCCAATGTATTT
>JAIHAN010000027.1 GCA_020054815.1 Peptococcaceae bacterium
CGAGCATTATCGAGCACCGGCTTCAAATACTTACCCGTGTAACTCCGGGGATTCGCACAGATTTCTTCGGGGGTTCCTGTTGCTACAATCTCTCCCCCTTTTTCCCCGCCTTCCGGTCCCAGGTCAATACAGTAATCGGCCGTCTTAATCACATCCAGATTATGCTCAATGACCAATACCGTATCACCGGCGTCGACCAAACGGGTCAAAACTCCCAGCAGTTTATGAATATCGGCCACATGCAGGCCTGTGGTGGGTTCGTCCAGAATGTAAAGGGTTTTCCCGTTGGTACGCCTGCTTAATTCTGTAGCTAATTTAACCCTTTGGGCCTCGCCGCCGGAAAGGGTGGTAGCAGGCTGGCCCAGCTGGATATACCCCAGGCCTACATCCTGCATGGTCTTCAATTTGCGATAGATTTTGGGGTGATTCTGGAAGAATTCGGTGGCTTCGTCTACCGTCATCTCCAGCACCTGAGCGATAGATTTCCCTTTATATTTAACTTCCAGGGTTTCCCGGTTATAGCGTTTACCCTTACAAACCTCACAGGGCACGTAAACATCAGGCAGAAAATGCATTTCAATCTTGATGATGCCATCGCCGCCGCAAGCTTCACAGCGCCCGCCCCGTACGTTAAAACTGAAACGTCCGGGCTTATAGCCCCGCATCCGGGCCTCCGGCGTCTGGGAGAAAACTTCCCTGATGGCATCAAAGACTCCCGTATACGTGGCGGGATTAGACCTGGGCGTTCTTCCTATGGGCGACTGGTCAATATCAATGACTTTATCCAGGTATTCCAGGCCTAGAAGCTCATCATGCTCACCGGGCTTAGTCTTGGAACCGTAAAGTTCCTGGGATATGCGCTTGTACAAGATTTCATTGACCAGGGTACTTTTACCGGAACCGGATACCCCTGTGACACAGGTAAAGAGATTAAGGGGAATCCGTACATCAATATTCTTCAGATTGTTCTCCCGGGCGCCCCGTACTTCCAGCCATTTGCCGTTGGGCGTACGCCGTAGGGGAGGAACAGGAATGTATTTGTCGCCTCGCAGGTATTCGCCGGTAATGGACTCCTGAGCAGCCATGATCTCCTCCAGAGTTCCTTGAGCCACGATTTGCCCCCCGTGGACACCGGCTCCGGGGCCAATATCAATAATATGATCGGCCGCCCGCATAGTATCCTCATCGTGTTCAACCACCAGCACCGTATTTCCCAGATCCCGCAGGCGCTGGAGGGTAGCGATAAGCCGGTCATTATCCCGCTGGTGCAGTCCTATGGAGGGTTCATCCAGGATATACAAAACACCGACCAGGCTGGAACCGATTTGCGTGGCCAGCCGGATCCGCTGGGCTTCCCCGCCCGAGAGCGTACCCGCTGAGCGGTGTAAGGTGAGATAATCAAGTCCCACATTGACCAGGAAACCCAGGCGTTCTTTGATCTCTTTCAACACCTGGCGAGCAATGTACTGTTCCCGTTCCGTAAGCTTCAACCCATGGAAGAACTCCAGAGCTTCGCGAATGGAAAACCGGGTAACATCCCAAATATTTTTTCCATTTATGGTAACGGCCAGACTCTCAGGCTTTAAACGGGCTCCCTGACATTGGGGGCAGGGAGTACTGCTCATGAATTCCTCTATTTCCTGGCGGGAGTGGTCCGACTGGGTCTCTTTATAGCGCCTCTCTAAATTGGGAATAACCCCTTCATAAATGGTGTCATAGACCCGCAGTTCTCCCTGGGCGTTATGATAGCGGAAACGAATTCTCTGCCCCCTAGAGCCGTACAGGATCAGATCCTTTTGTTCGGGGGTCAGGTCCCGGAAAGGAACGTGCATGGAAAACCCGTACTGCTGGGCCAAAGATTCGATCATATTCATATACCAGAGATTAGTAGCCCTGTTCCAGGGCGCTATGGCACCTTCGGCCAGGGTCTTACTGGGGTCGGGGATCACCAGGTCAGGGTCTATTTCCATTTTAATTCCCAGGCCGCTGCAGGCAGAACAGGCGCCGTAAGGATTATTAAAGGAGAACATACGCGGCGTCACTTCTTCAAAACTGATCCCGCAGTCTACACAGGCAAATTTCTGGCTAAAGACCAGTTCTTCTTTGTCAATAACATCCACCGTCACCAGCCCATCGGAGAGAGCCATGGCCGTTTCCAGGGAATCCGCCAGCCGCTTCTCTATCTCGGTCCGGATGATAATCCGATCCACGACAACTTCAATGGTATGTTTTTTATTTTTTTCCAGTTTAATTTCTTCCGTTACTTCTTTGATTTCGCCATTAACCCGGACCCGCACAAAACCGTTTTTCTTAATATCCTCAAAAATTTTCTGATGCTCCCCTTTGCGTCCACGAACCAGGGGGGCTAAAATTTGCAGCCTGGTTCCTTCCGGATAACTCATGAGCTTATCCACAATCTGCTCCACCGTCTGCTGGCTGATGGGCTGACCGCAGCGGTGACAGTGGACCTTACCGATCCTGGCAAATAAAAGCCTCAGGTAATCATAGACCTCTGTCACCGTACCCACGGTGGAACGGGGGTTTTTGCTGGTGGTCTTCTGGTCAATGGAAATAGCCGGAGAAAGCCCCTCGATATAATCTACATCGGGTTTGTCCATCTGTCCCAAAAACTGGCGGGCATAGGCCGAAAGGGATTCCACATACCGTCTCTGGCCTTCCGCATAGATGGTATCAAAGGCTAAGGAGGATTTACCCGAGCCGCTTAAGCCTGTGATGACGACTAATTTATCCCGTGGAATTTCCACATCTATATTCTTTAAATTGTGGGAGCGCGCCCCCTTGACAATTATTTTATCCTTGGCCATTTCCTGTTTCCTTTCCGCAATACTTAAAGTACGTGAACAGTGAACCGTTAACTACCAACTGCCAACTAACAACAACCAACTAGTAACTAATAACTAGTAACTAGTAACTAGTACAGCTGCCCCCTCAGTTCAATGATGGCGTCTCTTAACTGGGCAGCCCTTTCAAAGGCCAGCTGTTTGGCGGCTTCTTTCATTTCTTTCTCCAGATTAGCAATAAGACGTTTAATTTCTTCTTTCGAAAGTTTATGCGTATCTGTCTCATAAATAGCTTTGGTGTCGGCCACCATGGTTGCTTCAATCACATCCCGGACCGCTTTTTTCACAGTACTGGGCGTGATATGATGCTCGGCATTGAATGCTAACTGAATTTTACGCCGGCGATTGGTTTCATCGATGGCTTTTTGCATGGAGTCTGTGATGTTATCGGCATACATGATAACCTGTCCGTTGACGTTGCGGGCAGCCCGACCGATGGTCTGGATAAGGGAACGTTCTGAACGCAGGAAACCTTCTTTGTCAGCATCCAGTATGGCCACCAGGGATACCTCCGGCAGATCCAATCCTTCCCGTAAAAGGTTAATACCTACCAGGACATCAAAAGTACCCAGGCGCAAATCACGGATAATCTGCATGCGTTCCAGGGTCTTTATTTCCGAATGAAGATAGCGTACCCTAACCCCCATCTCCCGGAAATAGTCAGTTAAATCTTCCGCCATTTTCTTGGTGAGGGTTGTGACTAAAACCCGTTCATCCCGGTCTACCCGTTTCTTTATTTCCTCTAAAAGATCGTCGATCTGCCCCCTGGTAGGACGAACAAATATTTCGGGGTCAAGGAGACCGGTAGGCCTAATGATCTGCTCCACGATGGCCTGGCTGTGTTTCAGTTCATAAGGGCCGGGAGTAGCCGAAACATAGACAACCTGATTAATCATTTTTTCGAACTCGGGGAAACGCAGGGGACGGTTGTCCAGGGCAGAGGGCAGCCGGAACCCGTGTTCCACCAGAGTTGTCTTACGGGACCTGTCCCCTTCGTACATGCCACCCAACTGGGGAATGGTCACATGAGACTCGTCGATGATAAGTAAGAAATCCTGGGGGAAATAATCCAGCAGGGTATAGGGAGGTTCTCCGGGTTGCCTTCCCGTTAAGTGACGGGAATAATTCTCGATCCCGGAGCAAAAACCCACTTCCCGCATCATCTCCATGTCATAACGGGTACGCTGTTCCAGACGCTCTGCTTCCAGAATTTTATTCTCACGGCGCAGCTCAGAGAGTCTCTCTTCCAATTCTTTTTCTATATCAATGAGTGCACGCTCCATGTTCTCCCTGCCTGTGACATAGTGACTGGCCGGGAAAATGCTGACATGGCGCCTGAGTCCCAAAACCTCGCCGGTCAGGACATCTACCTCAACGATTCTCTCCACCTCATCACCGAAAAGTTCTATCCTGATAGCTTTCTCCCCGTAGGAGGCAGGAAATACCTCGATGATATCGCCGCGTACTCTGAAAGTACCGCGGACAAAATTGATATCATTTCTTTCGTACTGGATATCGATAAGTCTCCTGAGAATGGCTTCACGATCGTAAGTTTGTCCTACGCGTAAGGACAAAGTCTGGTCCCGGTACTCCTCCGGGGAACCCAAGCCATAGATACAGGAAACACTGGCCACCACAATAACATCCCTTCTTTCAAAAAGGGCTGCCGTGGCCGAATGGCGCAGTTTCTCAATTTCCTCATTAATAGAAGCATCTTTTTCTATATAGGTATCAGTCTGGGGAACATAGGCCTCCGGCTGGTAATAGTCGTAGTAACTAACGAAATATTCTACGGCATTATCGGGGAAAAATTCCTTAAATTCGCTGCACAATTGGGCGGCCAAAGTCTTGTTATGGGCAATGACCAGGGTAGGCTTCTGCACTTTCTGAATGACATGAGCCATTGTATAAGTTTTCCCGGTACCGGTAGCCCCCAGTAAGGTCTGGTGTTTAAGCCCTTTTAGGATATTATTGGCCAGAGCCTCAATGGCTTTGGGCTGGTCACCCTGGGGCTGATATTCAGATTTTAACTTAAAGAGATTTTCCATGTTATATCACCAGCTTATATATAAGGTAAGGGGACACACCCGCTGAAGCTCAGGTAATTCTCCGGGGGACGGAAATGTCCCCATCGGTATTGGACACAGCAATTATATCATTTAATTATACCATAATTAAGAGTAATTCGTATTACTACAGTTCGACTACCGATTTCCGACCTCCGACTTCCGATAAACATTTTACCCAACACAATGATTATACCTTTTATTTAATAACGCATATTATGTTAAATCTTGCTAAAAATAAAATAATATAAACAGACCCAAAACGATTCTCCTATCCGGCAATGGAATGTTGGATGTCGGCAGTCGTAATAAGAAGGTGAAACTTTGCTCACACGGCGGGAATTTCTCAAACTCTGCACTACAGCATCCCTTTCCCTGGGATTATCCAATACCCTTATCTCGGAAATAGCCCAGGCCTTTGCCCAAAATTTAATTCCCAAGCCTCCTCTCATCTGGCTGGAGCTGGGCACCTGTACCGGTGAATCCATTAGCCTGGATAATGCAGTGAGCCCGGATGTAAGGGTGCTGTTTCAGGAGATTGTGGACCTAAAATACCACTGGCTTTTAATGCAGGCGCAGGGTAAGAGAGCAGTACAGGCTGTATTTGAGACCATAGAAAACCATCCCAACGAATACATCCTGGTGGTGGAAGGGTCTGTGATTACAAAGGACCAGGGAAGGTACAATATGGTTTTTGAGTATAATAACAAGATGTATACGGGAATAGATGCCCTCAGGCTCATTGCAGAAAAAGCCAAACATGTGATAGCCGTAGGTGACTGTGCTGCCTATGGCGGTCCTACCGCCGCCTTTCCCAATCCTGCCGGTGCAGTAGGGGTATGGCAGGTCATAGACCGCAAAGTCATCAATGTCCCCGGCTGTCCTTCCAATGCTGACTGGATGACGGGAACCATCGCCCACGTCGTCATGTATGGCGAGCCCGAGCTGGATGACTATAACCAGCCCAAGATGTTTTTCGGCCAGACCATTCATGACCTCTGTCACCGCCGCTCAGACTTTGAGACCGGCAAATTTGCCTCTTATCCCGGGGAACCTGGCTGCCTTTTTAAAGTGGGTTGTAAAGGTCCTGTGACTTTTGCGGACTGCCCTGTACGCCAGTGGAACAATCACATAAACTGGCCGGTAGAAACGGGTGCTCCCTGCATTGGCTGTGCTAATCCAGGCTTCCCCGATGCCACAATGCCTTTCTTTCAGCATCTCCCTAATATCCAGACAAGCCTCAAGCCTATAAATCCCCTAACAGTTGGGAAAATTGCCGGAGCCATTACAGCGTTGGGTATTGGGAGCCATCTTACCTTTAATGTGCTTACAGGCCGTTTGGGTAAACACTGGCTGCAAGGTACTGTGGATACAGACGAAACATCTCAGGAGAAAGTTAAACAAGAAGAAATTATCATGCACAAACTGGATCAGGTTCTCCACAAACAGGAAACTCTCATAGACCATAACCTTTGTAAGAAAGAGGGGTTAATTAATAAGATGAATAAATTGGTACCGCGAGGAAGGAAGAAAATCTAGTGGTAAAAAAACGCATCTTCCCCGTTACCCGGGTTCACGAACCTTTACAGGTGGATATTGAAGTAGCTAACGGTCAAATAGTGGAAGCCACCATTACCAACCAGCTCTTCCGGGGCTTTGAATTAATGGCTGTGGGCCGTGACCCCCGCGATGCCTCCCTTTTTCTCCAGCGCATCTGCGGTATCTGTTCTTCCGCCCATGCCATAGCCGCAGCCTATGCCCTGGAAGATGCCTATGGTCTCGTTCCCACCCAAAACGGTGAACTCCTGCGCAATTTGATCTTCGGCGCCGATTTTTTACAAAACCACCTGCGCCAGTTTTATGTCCTTTCTTTAGCTGACTATATACGGGGACCCGAACAGGCTCCTTTTAAACCTAAACCCCCTGGAGGAGACTACCGCCTCCCTGATCATATAGAAAAAAAGTTCCTGGAACATTACTGGCAAGGACTGGAGATGAGCATGAAATGCCACGAGATGGTGGCCTGCTTTGGCGCTAAAGCACCCCACGTCCAAACTATTATTCCTACGGGCAATATCCAGTCTCCCGACAGAGACAAAATCATTACTTATGGTTCGCTCCTGGAGGAGGTCACAAGTTTTATCGAAAATGTCTATCTCCAGGATGTAGACATCATTTGCCGTTATTACTCCGATTACTATAAGATTGGCACCGGCTATTCCAACCTGCTCAATTTTGGTCTCTTCCCAGAAGGTAAAGAGAGAAAGCCTTATTATCCGCTGGGTGTTGTAATCAATGGAGGTGAACCCCAGGAGCTTGATCAGGCTGTTATTACAGAGGATATCACCTACTCCTGGTATAAAGACGGGGCAGCCCAACACCCCTATCAGGGCAAAACCGTTCCTGACCGTGAGAAACCCCTGGCCTATACCTGGAACAAAGCTGCCCGCTATAAGGGAATTCCTATGGAAACAGGCCCTTTGGCCCGGCTCTGGGTCAAAGGAACGTACCGTAACGGCATTTCCACCATGGATCGTTTGGTGGCCCGGGCCCTGGAAGCCCGGGAAATTTCCAAACTCCTGGCCCGCTGGATTATGGAAATTATTCCGGGGCAGCCCCATTTATACCCCTATGAGCTCTTACCCAATGCTCAGGGAATCGGTTTAACCGGCGCTATGCGAGGTGCCCTGGGTCACTGGGTAAAAATAGAAAAAGGAGTAATCAGCCACTACCAGGTAATTACCCCTTCGGTCTGGAATTTTTCACCCCGTGATGAAAAAGGTCAGCGCGGTCCTGCGGAACAGGCCCTCATCGGGGCCCCTGTGGAGGACCTGGACAGTCCTCTTAGCGTAGGGCGTATCCTGCGTTCTTTCGACCCCTGCTTTTCCTGCGCCGTGCAGGTGATACGGGCCAGGTAACCACAATAGAAATCCGCTTTCCGATTGCCGACTTCCGAAAAAACTAACAACTACCAACTAATAAAACCCGGAGGTATCTATGGTCAAAAATGAAAAGGTTCTCCACCAAACCCTGGCCACACGTCTTTTCCACTGGACCCTCTTCTTTACCACCATCTTTCTCATTATCAGCGGTTTCTACATTACCTATCCCTTCATCCAGGGGCTTCCTATGCGAACAATAAAAACAATCCACGCCACCAGTGCCTTTATCTTTATGTCTAACCTGGCAGGCTACACATATTACTATATCTTTAGCAAACAATGGTACCATATTATCCTCAGCTGGCGAGACCTCCGGGAGTTCCCGGGTTTCCTTAGCTATGTCTTTTTCTTAAGAAAAGAACACCCTTTTTACGGCAAATATAACCCCGGGCAAAAATTAATCTATACTTCCTGGTTTCTCACTGGCCTGGGGCTCTCTGTAACGGGGCTAGCCCTAAAATTCAAAGGCCCAATGCTTGCCCTCTTCACACCTTATCTCAACATAAGTTCCCTTCGCCTCCTGCACTACTACCTGGCCGTCTATTTTGCCGCGACCATTCCCATCCATATCTATTTAGCCCTCACGGAAAACCCGGTTAAACTACAGGCCATTTTTAGTGGTTATCTGAGGCGGAAGTAGTTGTTAGTTGATAGTTGGTAGTTGTTAGTTGGCAGTGACTAATGCTTCCCGTTTCCCGCTTCCCGATACATTTTCGGGTAGCTGGTAGCGGGCAGCGATTAAGCCAGTCAGAAGTCTGATTTCGGATATCGGAGGTCGAAGCAGTTTTGCATAGAAATGATATCATCGTCCTGGGTCTGGGCAATATCATGTGCGGGGATGATGGGATAGGTGTTATTGCGGCAGAAAAGTTGGAAAAAGAAAATATACCGGGAATCAGCGTAGTACCGGCCGGTATTGACCCCGGTACTATTCTCTCCGCCTTATGGGGGGCTAACCGGCTTCTAGTCCTTGATTGTATCCAGGCCGGCGGCCAGCCAGGTGATTTACACCGGCTTAACATCACGGATTTGGCCGCAGAGGAGGAACCTTTCTCCCTCCACCAGGTCAGCCTGGCCTCCTACCTGGAAAAGCTGGGTACTAAAGGGCCTAAAGAGATGGTTATCCTGGGGATAGAACCCCTCAACCTGACCTGGGGTAAAGCAATGTCGTCAGAAGTAAGAAAAAGCCTGCCCCGACTTTTGGAACTTGCAAAAAAAGAAATAAAAAAAATGAAAGAAAAAAGCCTTAGCACACTTTAGCTAAGGCCTTTTCTTGTAGCTAATTCTGTTTATTAACCGCTGCCACAGACCTTTTAAGAAGCTTACCGAACCGGTCACTTCCATGTAGCTGTGTTCATACCAGTTGGGTACCGGGATAAAACCCAAGGGTTTACCAAATCCCCTGTTGACCAGGGCCCGGCGAAAGCTTCGCCTTTTTCCAGAAAGATACTCAATCTCAACAACTTTCCCCGCATCCAAAAGCAGGGTTTCCACCTGGTATTCGCTGTTCACAGGTATCCCATTTAAAGAAAGCAAGATATCACCCGGCTTCACGCCTGCTTTTTTCAACGGAGAATCCTGTAGCGTATCCAGGATCATGATGCCCCTTTCGGGGGGGACAAAGGCAGGCTTGCCCCGCAGTTCCCGTTTCTGCCCTACATAAATCAAGAATTCGTGGCCAAAAGGCCCAAAGAGAGCGGGGAGGAAAGCCAGGGCAGGATAATAGCTGGCCGTGATGGCTAAGGTCAGCAGGATAAGACTGTAACCGGCCAGTTCCAGGGCTGAGCGGTAGGTTTTATCCTTAGGCAGAGCCGTCAAAGCAATGTCACCATAACCCAGGGCGGCTACTACAGGCATCATCATGTAGACAGTCTCTCCAGAGCCTCTAAGCAGCTCAGGTTTGATGAGAGGCCACCAATCGGGCATGTGTACTGCCCCCTGCAGCGCTTCCGTATTGGGATAAATCCAGGCCGCCAGGGCCACCAGGGGTAAGGGCCAAAATTTCTGCAGGTTATACCCTCCTACCACACGGCCGTCATGGGCTTTAATGTAGGCCGGTACCGCACCCAGATGCCCGCTAAAGAGAATGAGTATTGATTCAACCATATGGAGAATGGCTACCAGTGCCATCAGTTGCGGTATGCTGAGTTCCGGTACGCCAAAAATCAGTTTGGCTAGGGATAAAACACCGCCCGCATAGGCAAAACACAAAAAGCGCTGTTGGATAAACATTAAAGCTATGGCCGTAAGCCACAGGTAATTAACGCCTACCTCCAGTACAGAGACGCCTACAAGTATCATCAGGAAACTCCCGATAATGCCGCCACCCAGTCCAAAGAGGGCTGCAATAAGGGTTGGACGCCATACCGGCTCTTCCGGCAGATTAAACTGGTAACTTTTGTTGCGCGCCATCCGTTTGTACTGGAAACCCACTAAAATTACAATCATCCAGAAGAGAGGCGAAGTTAACAAGGAGATAATACTTGTAACCATTAAGGGGACGAGTTTTAGAAAGGTTGCCACTTGTTTACCCCCTTATTTGCCAATTTTACTTTCCAATACCTCGATGGCCTTATTTAATTGTACATCTTCCTTATCTTTTGGGGTTAGTTCCACTTTGATGTCCGGTTCAATACCCTTCTTATGGATATCGATTTTATTAGGTGTCAGGTATTTTGAGGTGGTAAGCTTAAGCCCATCTCCTCCCCCTAGCGGGAAGACCATTTGCACAATCCCTTTACCGAAAGTCCTCTCACCCACCAGTATACCTGATTTAGTATCTTTAATAGCCCCCGCCAGTACCTCGGAGGCGCTGGCACTGCCTTCGTTAATTAACACCACCAGCGGGAGTTTTAAGCGTTCTCCCATGGTATTTTCATAAACACTGGTACGCCCGCCCTTATCTACGGTATAAACCACGGGCCCTTTAGGCACAAAATAGCGGGCAATGTTTACCGCAGCATCCAGGTCTCCTCCCGGGTCATCCCGCAGATCCAGGATTAAACCTTTAACCCCTGAATTCAAGAGTTTTTCCAGTTCTTTACCCATGGCCTCATCAGAATTGCTGGCAAACATTTTCAGGCGAATATAACCAATGTTCTTGTTTTTGGGGAGTACCTGGCTTTCTACTGTGGGTATATCGATAATTTCCCGAGTTAAAGTAAACTCAAGGAGTTTGGCCACTCCCTCACGCATAATCCCCACCCTGACCTGAGTACCGGGATTGCCGCGCATCATGGCCACGGCCTCATCCATTTCCAGTTCACTGGTGAATTTATCATCAATTTTAATGATGATGTCCCCGCTTTTGATACCTGCTTTAGAGGCAGGGGTACCTTCTATGGTAGACATTACAGTGAGTTTTTTGTCTTTTTCCCCCACATAGATGCCAATACCTCCGATAGAACCCTGGATATGGCGCTGCAGTTCCTGAAACTGTTTGGCATCCATAAAGGCTGAATAGGGATCCCCCAAAGAGGCGACCATCCCCCTAACCGCCCCCTGCATAATTTGTTTCATGGGAACTTCCTCAAGGTACTGGGTTTTGATCATGATGGCTACCTGGGCCATGCGGCCAATTTCCTGGTAATTCGTAATAAGAACAAAACCTACCACTGCCGTTACTGTAAAACTGATAATCGTAAGAATGGTGATGATGTTTTTAAGAATTTTGCGACCCTCTGTCAATCTCTCCACCTGCCTGTCTAGTTATGCCGCTTGGCGGCGTCGATTTCCCACTACCGACTCCCGCTCCCCGACAATCTTATATTTTACTTCCTTGATACTTTACTATTAATATGCAATATCATCTTACAATATTAAGCCCCATAAAACAATGAAAGGAATTATCTTAATGATAATCGACCTCTGCTTTCCTACTACCGACTGCCCACATCTGAATAACCAATATAAGAAAAAATACCCGTTATCCCCGGGTATTTGTGAATACGCTATTTATCCCTAAGGCACTAGTAATTAAAAACCAAGAACAAGTAACTAGTAACTAGCAACTAGTAACTAGTAAACTCACCTCGGGCTTACATGAGCCAGGGGATTCTGGGGCACTCCACCGATACGGACAATAAAGTCTAAATGGGGTCCTGTACTCCAGCCCGTACTGCCCACCGTGCCTATTTTCTGGCCTTTTTCCACTATGTCACCAGGCTTAACAACATAAGCCGATAGGTGCGAGTACTGGGTAGAAAACCCTCCACCGTGGTCCAGGATAATGGCCTTGCCGTAGCCTCCTTTGACACCTACATAAAGTACTTTACCCCTCTCAGAAGCTACAACAGGGGTGCCGGCAGGAGCAGGGATGTCAATGGCAGGGTGGAATCTTCTAACCTTAAAGATAGGATGGGTCCGGTAGCCAAAAGGTGAGGAAATCCTGCTGTAACCGGGGACAGGCCAGCCCATTTTGCCGGAACCCATATATGCCTGCTGGTGTTTGGCCTGCCATTCCTTGATAAATGCGTCAATCTCTCTCTGGCTTTCTTCCAATTCATCGAGGGCACGAATATATTCTTCTTTTTGCTCCTGGATAGATTTTAGAAGAACACCTTTTTGTTTCGACTGAATTTCCAGTTGCTGCTGTTTTTCTTCCTTTTGGCCTTTTATGGAGTTAAGCTGGGCCGACTTTTCTTCTAACTGGGCCTTCTTCTCCTCCAGGACCTCTCTGGCCTGTTCTAATTCTTTTAAAAGTTTTACATCGTTAGCAGCAATTTTCTCCAAAAGGTCAAAACGGGTTAAAAAGTCTGTAATGCTGGTAGACTGCAGGAGTACCTCCAGGTAGCTTACATTACCCTGCTGGTAGATATCATTGAGCCTCTTGTTGAAATAGCTTGTCCTCTCCTCCACCAGTTTATTGGTCTTGTTGATATCCTGCTGGGTATAGTTAATGAGTGTTTCTGTATTGAGGATCTGTTTCTTAAGAGACCCAATATGGCCCTCCAGCACGTCAATGTTGGATTCCAAGGTACGAATCTCACCCAGGACCCGGCGTTCCTCTTTTTTCTTTTGGTTATACAGGTTTTCATACTTGGCAATAGCTTCGTTTATTTCCTCGAGCTCTTTTAATTTCTGCTCATATTCGGAAAGTGCCGAAACAGGTATGACCATTACTAAAAGAAAAGTAAGGAGCAATAGCATACTGAGCAGATATTTGTTCTGCCTGAAAAAAGGCACCAACTTTCTTACCCCCTCCCCCTTTAACGTGAACCGTGAAACGCATTCCAATTGCCGAATTCCGACTGCCGGTTTCCGACTAACTAATCGCTGCCCGCCACCCGCTACCAGCTACCCGAAAATATACTGCTAACTCGGGTATCGGAAATCGGAAAACGGAAATCGTCCGCTATCAACTATCAACTAACAACTAACAACTAGTTTACACCTTTAGAAACCTGTGCAGGCTGATAGCACTGCCCATAGCCCCCAAAGCAGTCCCAATGATGAACAGGTATTGATAAACCTCATAGAGCATCGCCTTATCCGTCATGATCGGCAGGAAGTTAATGGTGAGGGCTATATTTTTCACCAGTTCACTGTAGAAAAAGTGTAACGTCCCCACAGCAATGAGGGCACCGGTAAGACCGATGAACATCCCTTCCAGAAAGAAAGGCCAGCGGATATACCAGTTGGTGGCCCCTACCAGTTTCATAATGCCGATTTCCCGGCGGCGGGCAAATACAGTAAGCCTGATGGTTGTGGCAATTAAAAAAACAGCTGCCAACCCTACGGCAATAATCACTACTACTCCCACGGAACGGAGCCAGTTGGTCAGGGCCAGCAGTTTTTCCACCATACCCTGTCCATAACGAACTTTTTCAATCTCCTGAATCTTAGCCACTTCCTCGGCTACCAGCGGCACCTGCGGGGCTTCTTTCGTTTTTAAACGATACATGTCCGGTAAAGGGTTATTCCCACCCAGGGCCTTTAAAAGGTCGGTATCTTTACCAAAGCGCTCTTCCAAGAGCTTAAGTCCCTCTTCTTTGGGCACAAAAGTTACCTGGGCCACACCGGTCAGACTTTCCAGCTGTTTCTTCATGGCCAGGGCTTTATCACGGGGTACATCCAGCTGTAAATAAGCATTAATCTCTAATTCAGATTCCATTGTTGTGGCCAGATACTGGGTATTCAGCACCAGGAGCCAGGCACAGCCCAGAATTAGCAAGGATATGGCCACCGTAGCCATAGAAGCCATACTCATAACCTTATTTCGTTTTAAAGAACGAAAAGCGTCACGGACAGCGTATTGTAAGCTGCTCAACCTCACGCCTGATAGCCACCCCTTTCCTCATCCCGCACAATTCTCCCGTTTTGCAGAGCAATGACACGGCGTTTGATGCGGTCCACCATTTCTTTGTCGTGGGTGGCGGTAACAATCGTTGTGCCTCGCTTATTAATAGCCAAAAGCAAATTCATGATCTCCCAGGACGTATCAGGGTCAAGGTTACCGGTAGGTTCATCGGCAATAATCAACAGGGGATTATTGACAATAGCCCGGGCAATGCAAACCCTCTGCTGCTGCCCGCCGGAAAGTTGATGAGGATAAGCAGTGAGCTTGTCCTTTAAGCCCACCAGTTCTAAGACAGCAGGAACCCGTTCTCTTACTACGCTGCTGGGGGCTTCAATGGCCTCCATGGCAAAAGCGACGTTTTCGTAGACAGTTCTCTCCATGAGCAAGCGAAAATCCTGAAAAATAAAACCTATTTTACGGCGAAAATAAGGAACTTCCCTCTCCTTCATCCTTAATAAGCTCCTGTTATCAACAAGGATCTGCCCTTTACTCGGCAATTCCTCCCGGATCATTAATCGTGTCAATGTTGATTTTCCGGCGCCGCTGGGTCCCACGAGAAAAACAAATTCCCCTCTTTTTATATGTAAATTAATATCGCGCAGGGCCTCAACCTTAACCTCTCCCTCATATGTCTTGGAGACATTAAACAACTGTATCATCAAAATCACCTCATTCTAGACTGCAAATAGTCTCCTTTTTTCCCTAACTCTCTCTTTGTTCGACAATTTCTAGGGAAATCCTGCTGGAAAACACTAGAAAATTAATAAAAAAGTAGAATTTTTCCAGTACGCCACCCGTCTCCCGCTACCCGCTGCCCGTAAAAAAATGACCGGGTACTAAACCCAGTCACCTATTGTTATTGCTACCTGAAATTATCAAAGCTATTGAAGGGTATGCCATGAACGTTCAGCCCTTCTTCCTCTTTATTACCTTATATGCTGCTTCTCTAATATCTTTCACGGTAAGCCCGTATTTCTCCAATAGTTCTTCAGGTTTACCCGATTCGCCGAAGGTATCCCTTACACCTACTCTTTCCAGGGGCACGGGGGCGTTCTCCACAATAACTTCGGCCACAGCGCTGCCCAGTCCGCCGATGATATTGTGTTCTTCGGCAGTAACCAGGGCCCCTGTCTCCAGGGCCGCCTTGATAATAGTGCCCTTATCAATAGGTTTCAGGGTGGAAACATTGATCACCCTGGCGGATATCCCTTCCCGGGCCAGTTCTTCCGCTGCTTTCATCGCTTCATTTACCATGATGCCGCAGGCCAACAGTGCAACATCCTTACCGTCCCGTAAAACAACAGCTTTGCCTATTTCAAACTTATAGTCGTCGTCAAAAAGAATAGGCACCGGCGCCCGGCCTAATCTGAGATAGACAGGCCCGTCATGGGCTGCCGCTGCAAAAACAGCCTTTTCCGTTTCCGTGGCATCCGCCGGAACGATCACTGTCATATTGGGCAGAGCACGCATCACCGCCATATCTACAATGGCCTGGTGGGAAGCCCCATCTTCCCCTACCGTCAGCCCGGCATGGGTAGCTGCTATCTTCACATTCAGCTCTGTATAAGCAATAGAATTACGAATCTGTTCAAAGGCTCTCCCGGTAGCGAAGACTGCAAAGGTACTGGCAAAAGCAATTTTACCCGATGCGGCCATCCCTGCAGCAATCCCTAAGAGATTTTGTTCAGCAATCCCTACGTTAATAAATCTTTCGGGAAAGACTTTCTTAAAATCGTGGGTTTTCGTTGATTTGGAAAGATCAGCATCCAGTACCACCACCTGGGGCATTTGCTCCCCCAGTTTGACCAGGGCTTTGCCGTATGCATCCCGCGTTGCTACTTTTTCCATCTCGTTACCCTCCTATGCCAGTTCTTCCAGGGCCTGGGCAGCCTGGTCCTTTTTAGGGGCGGCACCGTGCCAGCCCGCTTCATTCTCCATAAAGGATACCCCTTTACCTTTCACGGTTTCGGCAATAATCATGGTGGGTTTACCCTTGATAGTTTTAGCAATTTCCAAAGCCTTTGTGATCTGGGCGAAGGAATGGCCATCGATTTGTTCTACATGCCAGCCGAAGGCCTTAAACTTGTCCACAACTGGTTCAGGGGACATCACCTCTTGGACCGGTCCATCTATCTGCAGCCCGTTGTGGTCTAAAAAGGCCGTGAGATTATCCAGCTTATAATGGGCAGCTGCCATAGCCGCTTCCCAAACCTGCCCTTCCTGGATTTCCCCGTCTCCCAATAAAAGGTAGACGCGATAATCTTTTTTATCCATTTTCCCGGCCAGGGCCATACCTACCGAAGCGGAAAATCCCTGTCCCAAAGAACCGGTGGACATATCTACTCCGGGAACTTTTTTCATATCCGGGTGCCCCTGGAGCCGGCTGTTGATCTTTCTCAGAGTCAACAGCTCCTCCCGGGAGAAAAAGCCCTTCTCTGCCAGGGTTGCATAGAGGACAGGGGCGGCGTGGCCTTTGCCCAGGACGAAACGGTCACGTTCCGGCCACCGGGGATTGGCAGGATCTACACGCATCTCCTGAAAATACAGGGTAGTTAATATTTCCACCGCCGATAATGACCCTCCGGGGTGACCCGAACCGGCCTCCGCCAACATAGTAATAATGTTCCTGCGAATTTGCCGCGCCATCTCTTGCAGTTTCTTTTCATTGCTTATTTGTTCCATTTTGGTAACCCTCCTTTGAAACGACTCCCGTCTTCCAATAAACTACCAACTAACAAGCTACTCCGTAGCTTTCCCCGCTTGCATCTTGAGATAGGCATTGATAAACACGTCTATTTCCCCGTCCATTACAGCATGGACGTTACCTACCTCCGTGTTGGTCCGGTGGTCCTTCACCAGACTGTAAGGGTGGAAAACATAGGAGCGAATCTGGCTGCCCCAGCCAATATCCTGCTGTTCTCCTCTAATGCTGGCCAGTTCTTTCTCCTGTTCCTGGCGTTTTAATTCCAAAAGCTTTGCTTTGAGAATTTTCTCCGCCGCTAACCGGTTGGAAATCTGGGAGCGTTCGTTCTGGCACTGTACCACAATACCCGTAGGCAGGTGGGTCATGCGTACGGCCGAGTCAGTCTTATTGACGTGCTGGCCACCGGCTCCTCCCGCACGGTAAGTATCCACTTTGATCTGGGAGTAGTCCAGGACAATGTCATCGGCAGCATCATCACCTACTTCCGGCAGCACATCCATGGCGGCGAAAGAGGTATGCCGCCGCCCCGAAGCGTCGAAGGGAGAAATACGTACCAAACGGTGGACCCCCTTCTCCGCCTTGAGATAGCCATAAGCGTTTTCACCTTTGATTAAGAGAGTTGCACTTTTTACACCGGCCTCATCACCAGGCAGGTAGTCCAGCATCTCTACATCAAAGCCCCGGCGCTCCGCCCAGCGGGTATACATGCGCAACAACATTTCCGTCCAATCCTGGGATTCCGTACCGCCTGCCCCCGGATGCAAGGAAATAATGGCATTGCTGTGGTCATATTTATCGCGGAATAAAAGCTCGAGTTCCACTTCTTCCAGTTCTTTCTGGAGTTTTTCTACGGCTTTTCCCGCCTCGGCCAGGTAGGCTTCGTCCTCCTGGCCCAGTTCATAAAGGAGCTGGGCCTCTTCCAGGTCCGTCACAAGTTTCCTAAATTCCTCAAGCTTATTTTTTAAAGCTGTTGTCTTTTGCGTAACTTTTTGAGCTTCCTCCAGATCATCCCAAAAATGAGGGTCAGACATCTTTTCTTCCAGTTCTTTTACCGTTTTTTCTTTACCGGCAATGTCAAAGAGACCCCCTGAGTTCATCTAAACGTATTTGGGTTCGTTCCAGTTCTCTTTTAATTTCTATAGACAAGCTTCATACCTCCTATTTTCCTCTGCCGCAGCATTTCTTATACTTTTTCCCGCTGCCGCAGGGACAGGACTCGTTACGTCCAATCTTGCTGCTCTGGGCAGGCGTTTTTCGTTCTTCTTCCTCATACTTGTTTTCAACGATATCCTGGCGCTCCTGGGGTTCTTCAATAAAGGTAAGGCGATAAATATAACGGATGATCTCCTGTTGTATTTCTTCAATCATCTGGCTAAACATGTCATAAGCTTCATACTTGTATTCCACCAGGGGATCCTTCTGGCCGTAAGCCCGTAAACCAATACCGTTACGGAGCTGGTCCATGGCGTCCAGGTGGTCCATCCATTTCTGATCCACAATTTTTAAGGTTACCAGGCGCTCCAGTTCCCGCATCTGGGCGGCGCCCAGCTCCGCCTCACGTTTGGTGTAGGCTTCCATAGCTTTTTCCAGGAGGAGTTCCCTTACCTCTTTTTTCTCAAGCTTAGCTAGCTCCTGAGGTGAAAGGGTATGGTGCGGCAAAAACAACTGTTCAGCCTGATCCAAAAGTCCTTTTAGATCCCATTCTTCGGGATACTGGCTTTCCCCGGAAAACTGAGCAATGGTTTTGTCCACCACTTTTTCGATCATATCAACGATATTCTCTTTAATATCCTCTCCCAGGAGAACCTTGCGGCGCTGGGCATAGATGACCTCCCGCTGCTGGTTCATGACATCGTCATACTCCAGGACATGTTTACGGATATCAAAGTTACGGGCTTCCACCCGGCGCTGGGCATTCTCAATGGCCCGGGTAATGAGGGCATTTTCGATGGGCATCTCGTCGTCCATTCCTAGTTTGTCCATAAGGCCCATAATGTTTTCCGCCCCAAAAAGCCTCATTAAGTCATCTTCCAGGGAGATATAAAACTGGCTGGAACCAGGGTCACCCTGGCGCCCTGCCCGGCCCCGCAGCTGGTTGTCAATACGGCGGCTTTCATGACGCTCCGTACCGATAATATGAAGACCGCCTAAAGCTACTACTTCTTCATGTTCTTTATCCGTCTTTTCTTTCTTTTCTTCATATATCTTGCGGTAATGTTCTCTGAGTCTTAAGATGTCCGGGTCTTCCGTGGCACCGTGGCTGGCCGCCTCTTCAATGATTTCAGGGGGAAAGCCCTGTTCCGCCATTTCCTGGCGGGCCAAAAAACCGGGATTGCCGCCCAGCAGGATGTCTGTACCGCGGCCGGCCATGTTGGTGGAAACGGTAACAGCCCCCTTTCTGCCGGCCTGGGAGACAATGAACGCTTCTTTTTCATGGTACTTAGCGTTCAGGACCTGGTGGGAAATCCCTTTTTTGGTGAGGAGCTTGCTTAAAAGTTCTGATTTCTCGATGGAAATGGTACCCACCAGGACAGGCTGCCCCTTCTCGTAGCGACGGGCAATTTCCTCCACCACAGCATTAAATTTACCCTGTTCCGTCCGGTAAACCACATCGGGCATATCCCGGCGGATCATGGGTTTATTGGTGGGAATCACATAAACATCGAGCCCGTAGATTTTCCTGAATTCCTCTTCTTCCGTAACAGCCGTACCCGTCATACCGGCCAGCTTCTTATACATACGGAAATAGTTTTGGAAGGTAATGGTGGCCAGGGTCTGGGATTCTTTTTCTATTTTCACGCCTTCTTTGGCTTCAATGGCCTGGTGCAAGCCTTCACTGTAGCGGCGGCCAAACATTAAACGCCCGGTAAATTCATCCACAATGATGATTTCCCCATCTTTGACCACATAGTCCACATCTCTTTTCATCAGGGTATGAGCCCGCAGAGCCTGGTTGACATGGTGGCTTAATTCAATATTAATATCATCATAAAGATTCTCCACACCCAAGAGTTTTTCTACTTTATCTACACCCTGCTCGGTAAGGGTAACCACTTTAGCTTTCTCGTCAATTGTGTAATCCTCTACATTACGCAGGCGGGGGATAATTTTTGCCACCTTTTGGTAAAGATCTTTGGGTTTATCTCCCTGACCCGAGATAATCAGCGGAGTACGGGCTTCATCTATGAGGATACTGTCCACTTCGTCCACGATGGCATAATGAAGCTCCCGCTGGACCATATGGTCAGCATGGAAAACCATGTTGTCCCGCAAGTAATCAAAACCAAACTCGTTGTTGGTCCCGTAAGTGATATCAGCTCTATATGCTGCCTTGCGCTCTTCGAAATCCAGACCGTGAACAATTAAACCCACGGAAAGCCCTAAAAATTCATAAATCTGCCCCATCCATTCGCTGTCCCGCCTGGCCAGGTAATCATTCACCGTGACCACATGGACGCCCTTGCCGGTAAGGGCATTGAGATAGGCAGGAAGAGTAGCCACCAGGGTCTTACCTTCACCGGTTTTCATTTCCGCAATATTCCCTTCATGGAGGACCATACCGCCTATGAGCTGGACATCAAAATGCCTTAAGCCCAGCACCCGGCGGGAGGCCTCTCTCACTACGGCAAAAGCTTCCGGTAAAAGGGCCTCCAGGGTTTCACCGTTTTTAAGGCGCAACTTAAACTCCTGGGTCTTGCCGGCAAGTTCTTTATCACTTAAGCCTTGCATCTGGGGTTCCAGTTTATTAATAATATCTACTTTTTTACTTAGCCGCTTGATTTCTTTGGCGTTATCATCTAACAGGTTCTTAAGAAAACCTAAAACCATAAGGCTACACCTGCTTTCTTCTTTTTATTACTGCTGTTTTTTGCGGATACGATACCCGCTTCCCGTTTCCCGAATCCCATGAGCGCATTTTCAGGCTAGAAAAAATGGAACCTATAAGGTTCCATTTTCTAACACCATATAATTTTAGCACTTTACACTAAAATAAGCAATTTCTTACCGCTTGCCTTAACGTTTGTAATGTTTGGTTCAGGTTTGAGTAAATTCGTAACCTTTGGGAGTTAGACACTCACAAATGGTTACTAAATTGGAATCCCTCCTGTCTGGAGGTTCCCTTCTTTATCCAACCACAGGCGGATGCCTTTTTCCTCCCTATCAAAACGATAAACCTGGCCACCTACTAATATAGAAGCGTTCTCAAAGGCATATTCCACTGTAACTACGGCTGCCGCACCAGCCACCACCCTGGTGGGGGACCCAACTCTGGATCCTATTTCTCCAAGATGCACATCCCCGCCAGCCTGAATCTCACCCCCGCGAAATACACCAGATACAGTCACTTTCTTTCCCGCCTGTATTCGGGAATTGTAACAACCACTACCCACAACCCGGACATCACCTGTTGCTATAATGGTAGAATTAAGGATACTTGCTGCAACCACATCACTGTCTGCAGACGGCGGACATGCAAATGCCTCTTTCCACTCCGCGGCCCGTTTGGCCAATGTTTCTACCTCCATGATGTCACGTACAGCTAAAGGAGCATCAACTAGTGCCCCTTCGACCTCCCGGATAAACTCCTCTAACCCTTCCTCCCTTAACTCCGGGGGCATAGTTTCAACTTGCTTCTTAAAGGTATTTACAGCAGCAGGAAGATGGCTAAACTTCCCCTCCAAGAGTAACTTCACTAGTGGACCGATACCGCCTTTAAGATCGCCCTGCTTGAACGCTGGGTGACCGAGTAACTGTCGAATAGCCATCGTCATCCCATGCAAACCGTCTGCTAAAGCATGAACCTGCGGCAACATTCCTTGCAGAAAGGCTGGAATTCCTCCTGCAGCTACCAGCGATGACAGGATATTCCCCCCGATCAAAATAGAACCTATGGCTTGAACCCGCGCCCTAGAAACCAGTCCCGCCACTTTTACATTTCCGTCTGCTTCTACCGTCATCCCTTCTTCCACATTACCGGTAATTTTGATATCCCCTTTAAAGACAATATTACCTGAAGCAAGATCGACATCACCGGTATGCACCAGTTCAGGTAATACACTTACCCTCACCAAGTTATCTGCGCGGGAAGCCACAGGACGGCCCGCCCTGGCCGCTACAGCCCGTTCGCCATCCCTAGTGAGCACTGCTCCTTCACCTACAGATAGGATAAAGTCCCGAGGCGACGGCGGCATAATTACGTCACCCTTGACGCTGGTACCGGGGAACCCCGGCTCAGGCGGGTGTTTGACAGCCAGGACTTCTCCCGCCTCTACCGAAGTAAAAACATACCGGTTCCGGAAATCCACCGGCTTGTCTTCTTCCACCTGCACCGGTACCTTGGAATTACTAGTAAAAAGCAATTCTATCCGGCCATCTTTCCCGGGTTGTGCAGGAATACCTCGGGCGATAACCATTTCCTCTGCACAGGAGGCAATACCGTGAGAACATGCTTCCCAGTCTACGCCATACTTGATACCCAGTCGTAATAACTCCTGCAATAATTCGTTCAGTGTGAGGGGTGGAAGTCGTACTTCTCTCTTCACTACCGCCAGTTGTAGTTTTTTGGCAGCGGGAAGATCCGCCAACTCCCGGTGAATTACTATTGTAGGGCGAATCCGCAATATTGCCTGTAAACTATCTGCGGAAATGGTTACAGACCATTCCCCTTCTCTTCGCTCATCCGCCACTTCTACCCGTACAATATCTTTCATGGATATGGGAGTGGGTTGGGTGTGCTCTCGATCATTAACAATCAGCCTAACCTCTGGGCAAGGTACCACTACCGGGTAAGGTCCTTCCGGTCGGTGCCGGACAATAAGGCGCCCTTCTTTCACGAATGCATATGGAATATCTGCTTCCCCTTCCCAATTAACATTATTAGCTCCAATCAATGCTATGGCTTGGGAACCCCTGGCAATGTCCTTTTTCATCAGGACCTCACCTCCTTCAGGCATGGGAATTTGTCTCAAGGGCTTCCAGCACTCGGAAAAAACCTATCAATTCCAGGTCTTCACGAATAAGACCGGGGATGCGAACAAATCTGAGGGTGCGGCCCTGTCTGTGCAAGTATCTGGCTTGGCTTAGGAGCATACCTACCCCGGAAGAGTCTATGAACCGAAGGCCCTGCAGGTCTACCTCCACCACTTCCTCCGGCCGTCGCTGAATCTCCTGTTGAAACTGCTCTACGTTGCTGAAATCCATTTCCCCTTCCAACTCCAGGACTGCCATTCCTTCCTTTTGATAGATTCTAATCTCCATCCTTATCACCTGCCTTTTCCGTTACCTTCAAAACAACCAGTGTCACGTCATCTTTTTGAGAAACACCATGGGTGAAGGTATCCAGATCAAACAAAATATTTTTTTTAATCTTGTCTACATCAACGCCATGTTGAAGGCGAACTACTTCCTTCAATCGTTCGAGTCCGTATCTGTGCCCACCAGGGCTACAGGCTTCCACAACTCCATCGGTGTAGAGCACTACCGTATCTCCGGCAGCAAGAAAAAACTCCTCTATCCCCGACCCAAGGTAATCCTCCAACAAGCCTAAGGCGACGCCCCTACACTCTGCCGCTTTAACCTGACCGTGAGATAAAAGGAGGGGAGGGTGGTGCCCTGCATTGACACAGGTAAGACGCCTAGCTATCCCGTCGTAACACAACAGGCACAGAGTGGCAAAAGACCCGTATTTCTGCAGTTCATATCCTCCCAACTTGTTCAACTGGCGCACCACCTCCAGAGGATGGGGATTAATCCCGATACACTCCCGGAGTATTTGGCGGATTGTTTCCATCAAGCGTGCCGCCTGGAATCCTTTGCCCATTACATCCCCGATAACGGTAAAGACGGTTCTCTCGTTCCAGGGGATAAATTCAAAAAAATCTCCCCCTACCTGTCCGGCAGGCAGGCTAGAACCATTACATTCCAACCCGTAAGCTCTTAGTATTTGCCCATTCCCTTTGGCTACTTCTAGCATTATTCTCCTACCTCTCTTCTTCAGCCGGAACGCTGTTTTGAGTTAGGAGCCTTTCCAGCCCAACCAGTTGCATCACCTCCGATACATCGGGTTGCGGCTTCAAAATCAGTATCTGGCCCCCTTTTTGCTGCCAGTCGTTGTTAATATCCAGCAAACATTTTAACCCCGTTGAATCAACGAAAGATACCCCCGACAAGTCAACTTCCAGTTTATGTTCTTCCCTTTTCCCAACAACCTCTTGCAGTTGCGCTACTGTTTCCATGTCTAATTCTCCATTTAGAACTACCCGGCATACTCCCCGAGCCACGTATACATCTACTTTAAGCAATATCATCACCTTCTTTCAGCCGGTTTGATCCATTTTTAACATTTCTGTAGAAATAGTGCTAAAATCAAGGGCCAGGGAGGTACCAGAAGGTCCTGTGTTTAGATAGAGATAGTCTGCATAGTAGAGCATGAGGGTAAATCCACACCCCATGGAATTCTTGGTTGAATAATGTTGCATCAGTGTTGCCCGGGCCAATTCACTGGTTTTGATTCCCGGACCCCGATCCTGCACGATAATCCTGATGGCATCCTTTACCTGTCTGGCTTGCCACCAACCGCCCCCCGCATGTTTGAGAGTGTTAGCCAGTGCCTCGGACAAGCACAAAGCAATGGCGTGTTGCCTGCGGCTTTCGAGAACAGGCAGGAATTCCCGCAGTACCCGGCGGGCCTCCGGAATATCACGGGTTTGTCTGCTCTCACCTTTTGCTATTTCTACTCCTTCTAACACCACCTTCTCCATCTCTTCAGCATTCACCAAAGAAAACCGCCCTCCCGTTACTGCCGCAATAGCCTCCCGGTAAGCGTGCATCTCCTGCCGGTGCATCCTTCTCTCCTTTTCAATCACCTCGGTGATGTCAAAGGCCAACAGTCCACCGCTCCTGTGATCGAAGGGAATCCCGTGAAGATCAAACACCTTCTGCCCATCAGCGCTAATAATCACCTCACGATGGTGTTCAGCCCGAAGAGTAGCCCGACGCATCAGTTTCTCTGCTTCTTGCATGGGCAGGTTCAGGTCGGCCTGACCCGAAAGGTACCGGAAGCGTCCACTTTCATACTTCATCACCTTTCCCACTCGAAGACCGTTAATTAGTTCCGATTTTTCCACTTCAGCCAATAGTTTTTCCCTGACCAGGTCTTGAAGGTGTTCCGGCAAATGTCGAGAAATCTCCGTCACTAGCTCGCCAGTACTGCCGGCCAGTACCTGATATTCTTCGTTGCTTAGCCTGCTGGCTGTCTCCTGTTTCCTGTGGACACATAGGATGTCAAAAATATGGACATTATTTTTCCCTTTGAATGGTACTCCAGCCACCTCAACCCACAAGCTTTCCTGTAATCTAATGACGTATCGGCCTGAAACTGGAGCTTCCGTTTCCAGGCCCAATTCCGTGGTATTTAACACCAGAATATGGGCCGGATACTGCTTACCATGCTCTTCTTCCAGTAATACCCGGACAGGTGGCGAAGGCACCCGGCGAAGGGGGCCTGGCTGAATAAAATACTTACACTCCACACAAGCACGGTCTGGTTCCTTTTTCGCGCATTCAAGACACGTTCGCATTTTTCCACCACCTCTCTACTTATCAGTCCTTTTCTAAAGCGTCTAACCCTCTGGGCTTTAACGTTTATCTTAAATAAGAACCATCCTCTAGCATTTT
>JAIHAN010000177.1 GCA_020054815.1 Peptococcaceae bacterium
GCCATATTCTCGGGGGTTCATCAATTTTGAGAGCTGAAAAAATACCGTTCTGTTCCTCGGTTGTTTCAGTCCTTTGCCATACCCGTCCGTCTACCGATTAGTATTCAATCAGATGCATTTTTTCTAACTCCATCCGCAGGGTTCGCCAGGTCTGTTTAGTAGGTCTGAGATCTAATAACCGGTCTTATTTCTTCACTCCATTCCCTCCCTTGGGGGAGGGGGTGCGGGGGGATTGGGGTCTGCCCCATTCCCCTGCCAAGACTTATCTAAATATAACAGCATTGTGAACTTGTCTTAACTCATTGGTCTAGAAAGTATACGGGCCGGGATTCATCTCCCGGCCTACGCAAAACTTTTAAGCCACTTCCTCGGTTCCCTGGTTACTATCAGTGTTGGGCATTTTCCTATCCAGGGCTTGGATTGTAGTCCTCGCCAGTAGTTCTCAAAAGCCTCAATTTTAGCTATCTGCCTCACCTTTACTAACTTTTAATGGGTATAGTCAATAATCTTAATACTATCGCCTAATTTTTTCTGAATAGCTTCTTTAATTTTAACAGCATGGGGACAAGCAAATCCTATCGGATTTCCTCTGGTAATACATGACGCAAGCACTATAGTATCTGCACCACGTTTGACCATTTCGGCAGCTCTTGTCACAGCTTTCTTTCCAGGGCAGCCCCCGCAGGTAGTCAACCCAATTACTTCGATTTCTCCCCCGATTCCTTCAAAAGCGCATTTCTTTTCTCTCATTACTTTAAAATCTGTAGAGGCAGGACACATATCCTCCGTTTGCATACACCTTATTAAACCAACTTTCATCCCTTTATCCTCCTATCTCAATGCTTACAACGTTTAATTTATATAGATTTTAATACATAGCTTGATATAATTGAAATGCATAATTAAAATGTTAGGTATAACGCTTTTGATATATCTATACTATGGGAGGATAAAAAGTGGATTTAATTCAACTTAAAACGTTCCTTGAAGCAGCAAATTGCGGCAGTTTTACTGGCGCTTCGGAAAAACTTTGTACTAGCCAACCAGCGGTCTCCCGTCAAATTGTCGCTTTAGAAAAAGAACTTGGTCTAAGCTTATTTTCACGTCACAGCCGTGGGGTCCGATTGACGGAAGCAGGCCGCTGTTTATTTCAATATGTAGAAAAATCTCTAACACTTCTGGAAAAGGCAGAGAAAGCATTAGCAGAGTTACGGGACCTAGAATCCGGCATGATTATAGTCGGAGCCAGCACGACCATAGGCAATTACTTATTGCCTGGATGGCTGGCTAGTTTTAGCAAATTTTACCCCAAAATTGACGTTTCTTTGCAGGTTGAGAACAGTAATAAAGTAATCCTTAACGTGCTCGAAGGGAAACTTGATATTGGATTAATTGCGGGTCCGATAAATTCACCTGAACTATGTCAAGAATATCTACTGGATGACGAGGTTATTTTACTGGTTGGCCCCGAGCATCCCTGGCTAAATGAAAAACCTATATTTCCCGAATCATTAAAGCAAGAAGTATTAATATTAAGAGAACCTGGATCTGCTACAAGGCAGGCGATAGAATCACATTTAGATAAAAAAAAGATTAGACCAGCCAAAACCATTATCCTAGGCAATACCGAAGCTATTAAAAAAGCTGTTATAGCTGGTATGGGTGTAACCTTCATTTCAAAAAACACAGTCAGCATTGAGTTGGAACATGGTTTATTATATGAAATTAAAAATCATAAACTTAGCTTCAAGCGCCCACTATTTGCTGTTTATCCGAAAGGGGTTCGATTATCACCCGCATCATTGGCCTTTCTATCCACTATTAAAAAGTTAGTCAAATCTACTCAATAAAAGTTAAGCCTGAGATAACAGTTGTGAAAATAAAAAAATAGACACCCAAAAAATAAATCTTGGGTGTCATGTAGCCAGTCTCCCACACATCTTTTAAAACATGGTATCTTTCCGGTGGGGTCTTGCGTTCCACCTCATCCGGCACTACCTGTGGCACCTTCACCATTGTAAAAATCTTTGGCAATATATGTACAACCCCAGCCTTACACAACTTAATCAGAACATCTGCATCGCTGATACAGGCTTCAAGTTTCATACTCATAGTTAATCGCAAAATCCTGGGGCTTCTTATTCCAAAGCGATAAGACCTCTTCTACTTTGGTGAAGGAAACCAGGTTTTTCTCGTAGTTTTCTTTTAAGGAGTATATCAGCAGTGCGGGTATGACTGGCTGGGTAGGTTTTAAAAGGGCAGTGTCGTAACCATATTCCGCCGTGATCCTCTCCAGATACCGGGCATTTTCGTTTAAACCGGCCTTCTTCAGTTTCCCATATATTGGGAAAGTGATAATTTCACACTGAAGCATACGGTAAAGCATCGCAGCGTAACTGACTTTAAAACGGTGCTGCAGGTAGAGTACGTGTCCGTCAATGCTTTTCCTCCCCGGTTGACAGACTGACGAACGGACTGATCTTTATACACTGGGTATTTTTTACTTGGGTATTCTTCATCTGGGTCTTTATAATCTGGGGCTTTTTTGTTGTTCTCACAGAACACCCGGGTTGCTCCTGGAGAACACCCTGTTTTACCTCCGGTAATTTGGAAATCTCCTGTTTTGACTCGACTATTTCTTTTACCTCCGGCGGCAGATCATTCCCCCGTTCAGGAACGCTGGAGGGGCGAAGGTCTTGCCTGCGGTCAAAGTGGATGGGACACCGCTGTTCCAGTTTGCGGCAGCAGCCTCTTTCCACCGCCATTCCCATGCTCTGATGCCGTTCCCGGCTTCACCCTGGTGGTCCGGGTCATAGGACTGGTCCTGCACTGCTACGTTATACATGCTGCCATTGGGAGTGATTTGCACCGAGTAGAGAGCCAGCGGCCGCCGGTGGATGTAGAGTTTCAGGTCATCCAGAGGCATATGGGACCAGAGCCGGTACTCCTAGAAACGGTTGTCCGGCTTGGGATTATCCCTACCAGGTTTCCCGTGGATACTTCACGCCGGTAAATAATCATCCCGCCCGTGTTGCTCCCGGATTTGTTCACCCTGACCACATATTTGGGTTCCACGGTTCCCCCAATGTAATAGTAAAGATAACTGGAATCCTCCCGGGAGGTTACCTCCATGCTTCCCGTGGCATCGGCCTGGATGATATTGGCATCAATGCTGTTGGCGGAGAGGATGTTTCTGAAGGCAGCCAGGTTCCCTTGAAAACTGCTGTACTTGGCGTCCCTGCTGTCCAGTTTGCCGGTGACAAACAAAATATCCGCCTTCTTCTTCTTGATGACGTCGAAGTTAACAACCGGTCCGAGGTTGATTACTTCCACCGTCCGGTCAGCCAATGGCTTGGCGCTGGTATCCCCAGTGCGCATGTCAGCGCTGCTGATGAATTCGAGTATGGTTTCCTCCCCGAAACTTTCCTCAACGGACAACCTGAATTCGTATTTCCCCACCTGGTTGGTATAAAGAACCGGCGTAGGGTTGTTTGCATTTTCCAGAGTAACCCATGTCTCGTCCGAGAATCTGCCGTCGTTATTACTGTCGTAGCGATACTTCCACACCCTTTGGGAGATAACGTCCCCATCAGGTGAATATGACCGGTCCATCAGGGCAATAGCAGCCTTGTTGGCATTAGCCGGGTCACGGGTAATCGTCTTGATGGTGTAAAAATCGGCTACCGGTGGCTGGTCGGGGTAAACTGTTACTACCTGCTCATACCACTCGGAAATCGTCCCTTTCGTGTTTTTTACAGCCAGGCGGACACGGTAGTCGCCCGGTTCCTTAAACAACACTTGCCGGGTTTTCAAGTCCGGTGAAGTCACGATCTTGATGGCATTAGCAGGTACTCCCGTAGGGGGAATGAACTCCCACTGGTTCCGGCTGAAGTCCAACGGATAACGATCGGAACCGTAACTTTCCGAGGAATCAAAGATCACCTTACGGTTTTCTTTGGGTGTACCGGTCCAGCGGAAAAAAGCCGTGGGCACGGCAGGTTTTATTTCGATGGTTTTCGTTGCAGTATCAGTAAGGCCAAACCGGTCTTTTACTGTCACTGGACCGTATAGGTACCCGGTTCGTCAAAATAGACGGTGCCGCCCACCCCGGAAAGTGTGCCTACCATCCCCACAGGCGTAACGCTCCATGAGTCTTCAGCAATCTCTCCGTCCGGGTCATAAGACCTGTTTTTTACCGGTACGGATATGCCGGGAGAAGCCTCCGACACCATGTCAAAACGGGCCACCGGGGGGATGTTTTCCGGTTCGGGCGGCACTGGCGGTTCAGGCGGTGGGGCTTTATCCGAGATGGAAATGCTTTTCGTCGCTGTTGATGTGTTGTTCTGGTTGTCCCACACCTTAAGCTTGACGGTGTAAACACCGGGCTAGTAAAAAATTAAGGTCCCCCCTTGCCTTCCCAGGCTGCCGGAATAGGTTTGAGGGGTTACTGTCCACTGGCTGTTAACCAGCCAGAATCCGCTGCTGGCCCTGGATTTGTTCACCACCTGGATGCTCTCCCCACCTCTCCTAATGGCGGCAGGTCAAAGTCGGCCACAGGCTGTCCTGGCGATGGCGGAAGTGACGGCGGTTGCGGCGGTTGGGCGGCTGGGGCAACAGTAAAAGAACGGGTCCGAGCTATTGTGTTCGATGACAGTGCCTATTCACGGGATAGAAGTAAAAAGGTGGAACTTCTTGCCCGAGTCAAAGACCATGTTACCATACTTTAAGGGTTTTCGAAAATTTACTGCCGGATGGACGGATGGAGCTACATTTATTGCACTGGCCTTTGCTCTACTTAGTTCAGCTAACCCGAAAAACCGTCTTTATGAGCAAGGTCCGGATATTCCCCAAGGTTCCCCGGGAGAGCATCGGCGTAAGGAAGCCGTACAACCAGGAACTACTGTAATGTTGGATATGCTGGATCAAATATTGGTTCATATCCAAGACTTTCAATATGTTCTCTTCGACAGCTGGTTTAGCTGGCCTGATGTAATCAAGAAAGTGAAAGCACGTCAACGTGATGTAATTTGCATGCTTAAAGACATGCCAAAAATCCTTACCATTGTCTGCATTCGCTACATGCTCTTAGCTGTTGAGAACCGGGAACAGAAAGACAGCCGGACT
>JAIHAN010000028.1 GCA_020054815.1 Peptococcaceae bacterium
GTCCTGATTCGATTAATTGGCGGAAATATCCTTCATTACCGACATATAATTTGGTCAAAATCCCAGGTGTTGCCGACAGATAATTCGGGCATTAACAGGGTGGGCACTGGGCACAACGTCTGGGTTCCAGGTCTGTTTCTTCACAGAAAGTTCTGCATTTAGGTTCGCGCTCGAAAGGAATGCACTCACCGGGAAAGACGGGGAAAGGCAAGTCGATGCATTCGTTGAAGCAAGTGGGAATGCAAATGATAGAGCGGCCCGATTCCAGAACGAAGAATTCCTTCTCTACCGTCACCTCAATGGCAAAGGGCGGGAAGGTGTGGGGGAATCCTTGCGGTCTCGGCACAACGACGGCACGGATGCAATCCAGTTGTAATCTCCTGATACACAATTCCGTTGCTTCGGGATTGCAAAGGACGCAGCCACCGTCCACATCCTTGATGGGTACAGCCAGTTCTCTGTCAAAAACAGCGCTGGCTACGCCAATCTCCGTAGTATTGGTTACAGGATCGAAGAATTCAAACCATACGCGAACCCGGTACTGGACAGTAAAGAATACGCAGCCACCCACTCTGCGGGGGGGGAATACTCCCTGGGGCAGAGGTTCTGAACCAACCCCGAAGATAATTAAGTTGCTAACTACACAGTTGATAGGACATGCGTCTGCGGGTATGGGCCTTCCTGTTTCTGTTTCGAATAAAAAGTGAATATCGTGGAAGCATTTTCTACCAGTTGCACAAACCTTTTCCATGATCACGGGAGTACAATTAAAAAAACCTTGGGAAGTGATGTCTTGCATAATATCCCTCCTTAAATAGAGTAAACCAATTCGTCTACCCTATCATATGATTTGGTGGAAGGAGGGGTTACATGATTGTTTAAAAATCGCAGAATTAGGACAAGAGGGAGGTTGTTTCACGGTCTTTAAAGGATATTTTGTCGAGGAAAGAGAAGTAATCATACTTAAAAATAGAGTAAAGCTAAAGGGGTTGTTCTCATTGATAAGCCAGCAGGGGTTACCGGAAGATATTGTCCAATGGATAGAAGAGGTTAACCAGAACACGCCTTTTCATTTGTTAACAGAGATGGCAGTGAGTGAATTACAGCCCGATGTGGCTGTGGTTACAGTGATGGTGCAAGAAAAGCATAAGAATCCCCGGGGGATTGCCCACGGCGGTGTAATCATGTCTTTGGCCGATACAGCTATGGGTATGGCCATCCGGACCAAGGGTTATGTAGGTACTACGGTGGAAATGAATATAAATTTTTTAGAGCCAGTCACAGTGGGAGAGGAAATCAAAGCTATAGGTAAAGTTATCAAGTGGGGAAAGAATATAATCGTTTGTGAATGTGATGTAAGAGGGGACGAAAAATTGGTGGCCAAAGCCCGGGGAACATTTTACCTGGTGGACCGGAAATAAAATATAGAGGAATACCTTTTGGTATTCCTCGGAAAGTGGTTATATTTCCTCAAACATTTCTTTACCGACGCCGCATTCGGGGCAGGCCCAATCATCAGGTAAATCATCAAAGCTTGTCCCTGGTTCGATACCTCCCACCGGATCGCCCTCCGCCGGATCATATATGTAATTACAAACGGTACACTGCCATTTTTTAGACATAATGCGTACACCTCCTATAGTTTATATTCCTGATTATAGCAAAAAGTATTTGCTAGTACAAAACTATCCTAAATAGAATTTATCAATATTTACGGGATAGTTTGTGAGGAAACGGGGTAAAAATAAAATAGGAGGTGCTGCTATGGAAAAAGGATATTTAGAAGATTTTCCTCATGAACTTGCGGAGACCATCCGTGATGGGCAGAAACATGGTGTTTCCGATGAATTAATGGTTAAAGGCATGATCAGCCTTGGTAATCTGATGCAGAAGTTTGTAAAACCTGATACACCCGAAGAGGCCCTAATGAAAGAGATGTGGGACGAAGCAACCCCCGAAGAAAAAGAAACCATTGCGGGTATTGTACTTAGGCTTGGGAAAAAACGCATCCATTAATTCCGGAGCACAACTACTACCTAAATATTAGGTAGTAGTTTTTTTATATCATACTGTTTAAATAGTATAAGTATGGGTAAGATTAGGAATAAATTGTTTTTGTGACTTTTCTGCCATGTAGTATAATATTTACGGTATTCAGTAAAGCTATACTGAAACATAAAGGGGTTGTGTTATGTTCCCTAGGACGGGTAGAGATATTCTCTGTCTCTTTATCTTTATCTCCTTGCTACTTTCGGGCTGTGCAGGTGGAAAAGGGGATAAAGTCAGTTCACTGAGTCTCAAGAACCCCATAGATTTACTGAAAGAATCTGCTCAGGCTATGGGTGAAATTAAAAATTACCAGGTGGAAATGAACATTAATGTTAATGTGACCGGAGAGCTAAAGCCGTTCTTATCCGCCAAAGGGATTGTTCAGTTGGAGCCCCAGGGCATGGTTATGGAAGGTACTCTAAATATTGAAAAACAGCTTACTCCTCTTCAGATCTATCTGGAGCGAAATGAGGACGGCAGCCTTACAGAATATGTTAAGGCACCCCGGGGTAACGACTACTGGAAAGCCACCTTGCAATCGTCTCCCCAACTGAAGCATTTGAATAATCCCGCCTCCATCTTAAGCTTAATCACGAAAAATTTAACCGCGGCCCAAGTCATAGGTGAGCAAAAAAAGGCCCATACTTCCTATATTTTAATAGAAGCAACAGCGGGGCCTGAAGGCTTTTTAGGGATTTACAATCAAATCAACAATCCAGTGCTCAATAATCCCCAGTTCCTGCAAACATTAAAAATGGCCAATAAACTTACATATCGTCTCTGGTTAGAAAGAGACAGCTTATATGTCACGAGGATCTCCGTTGATTTAATGGATTCCTTTAAAGAAATACTTCATAATCTTTCTCCCGAAGCCCAGGAACGACTGGGTCACATGCTTTTAACCCTGGAGTTTAATTTAAGTAATTTCAATGAGGATTTGCAAGTGGTCATTCCTCCAGACGTAAAGAAACAGGCCAGAGACATGCCTTTACCCTTCAATCCTATTTTACCAGAAAAGTAAGCCCTCGCTAGCGAGGGCTTACTTTTTGCGTTATTTATGTTATTTATTTTTTAGAGCGATGGTCAGGCAAAGTGCCAAACCGCCCCACAACATGGTGGCACCGATAAGAAACATAATCATCGCACTGGTATTCATTATTTAAACGACCTCCTTAGTTGGCTGGAGCATACCGTCATCATTTCCCTTCAAAGAATAGAAGACCATACCAAGAATGATGCAGGCAGTAAATACGCCCCAACCCATGACCAAGAGAGAACTTAACGGATATCCCTCATAAGGTTTCTTGATGTTTTCGATGATGTTTTGGAAGGTCATGAAGCCAAGGACTAATGGAGTAACAAACTTAATCATGAGATTCCACCATGAACCGATAGCAAAGTCCGAATACTCGTTGGCATGTTTGCGCAAGCTTTCCAGGTCAAAGAACCAGCCAACCAGGATAACTTCTAAAAGCCCGCCGATAACGATACCGAAATTATTGACAAAGTAGTCAACGATATCTAGCACCATAAGGCCTGAACCGGTAACAAAGATTAGGCTGATGACAAAAGAGGTACCCATACAAATGTTAAGGGCTTTTGGTCTTGGTAAGTTAAACTTGTCCATTACACCGGCGAGGAATGCTTCGATAATGGAAACTAAGGAAGTCATACCGGCAAAGAATAAAGCGGTGAAAAAGATGGCGCCCACAAAGCCTTTAAGAGCCGGCAGGGCATTAATGGCTTTGGGGAATACAATGAAGGCAAGTCCTACGCCAGCACTGGCTACTTCTGATACAGGTACGCCTTGAGTGTGCGCCATATACCCTAATACACTAAATACACCAATGGCTGCGAAAAGTTCAAACCCATGGTTGCTGAAAGCGGTTATGAAAGCACTGTTTACAATATCGGTTTTCTTGGGCAGGTAACTGGAATAAGCAATCATGATGGCGAAAGCAATACTCAAACTAAAGAAGATCTGGCCGTAAGCAGCTACCCAAACCTTAGGCTGCATGATCTTTTCCCATTGGGGGGTAAAAAGATAGTTCAATCCATCGATAGCTCCCGGGAGAGTGAGACCTCTGACCACAATAACGCCGGTTAATATGACCAACGCGGGTATCAGGATTTTATTGGCTTTTTCAATCCCGCCTTTAATACCTTTAGAAAGAATATAGTAGCTTATGCCCCACACGAAAACAAAGGGCAATAAAATGTTGAGACGTAATCCGCCAAAGTTCCAGGGACTATCTGTTAAACCTAAGTACTGAGCGAAAAAGAATGCTTTGGTATCCGTTCCCCAGGCCTGAGTCATGGCAAAAAAGATATAGCTTACAGCCCAGGCAACAACAGCTACATAATAAGTTGTAATGAAGAAGGCCACCGCCGATTGAAACCATCCTAACCATTCCCATTGTTTTTTCATACGGGAAAAGGTAATGGGAGCACCACCCCTAAATTTATGTCCCAGTGAGAACTCCAGGATCAAAATAGGAATCCCTGCTGTGATGATAGCAAAAAAATATGGAAACAGGAAAGCTCCGCCACCATTAGAGGCAGCTACGTAGGGGAAACGCCAGATATTTCCCAAACCGATTGCGGAGCCCACGGCTGCCAGGATAAAACCCAGCCTGGTACCCCATTGATCACGAGACATTTTGAACCACTCCTTTAAGCAGACAGTCTTCTCAACCATTGTATTATAACACCTTGCAATAAACCTGTCTATTATAAAAATGACATAGTACAGAAAAAATATATACCAGGTGTTGTGTACTTACCGCAACAATTCCGAAAATTAACTCAATAAATTATCAAAATAATATATAACGATAATTAGTCTCTGCACATTTTTTTTGGTTTTCTTGTCCTTTAAGTAGCAATTGAGCCCTTTTTTTCTATAATGAACTAGGGACATTTCTTTTACAGGGGGGATATTATGTCCTATGTCAGAATAACCCTATCCAGGGAAATGCTTCAGTCTTTATTAGCAAATCTGACGGAATTGAGAACTCCGGCCAGTGAATTTCTGGTAGAGAGTGATGTGGATGGCAATAATGAAACCACTCGCATCATCAATATTTTAAGTGGTGATGTGTTTGAACAAACCGTCCAAAAACAGGAGCTCCACGAATCTTCTAAACAGGAATGCAGGATTTATGAATTCCCCTCTAAAGTGGAAAGAGGGCAAAAAATTGAGGACAATAAGGAATAAGTCGTCGCCAGACGGCTTATTTTTATGGCAATAATTACAGCTTTTTTGATTCTCCTATCCTGGATATAATCAGTTGGTGACAGTGAGAATAATTTAAAATGTTTTTTTGTATACTTCTTTATTATTTTAAAGGAAAGTGACAGCATAATAACGAATATACAACAACTAAAGTAAAAAAAGATAAATATATTTAAGAAAGGAGAAGGGTTGTGAAGTTATCTACCAAGATTTTAATCGGTCTTATCCTTGGTATCATTGCAGGTCTCTTGTTAAGTAGTTACACTGGATTCATTAAAACATGGATTAAACCTTTTGGTGACCTCTTTATTAATTTGATCAAAATGGTTATTGTACCTCTGGTTCTCTCTTCCTTGGTGGTGGGAGCCGCATCCGTCGGTGATGTGAAGAAGCTGGGGCGTATGGGCGGTAAGACGGTAGGTTACTATCTAATTACTACTGCTATTGCAGTGACTATTGGTCTAGTCCTGGCCAATCTTATCGATCCTGGCCTCAATATGAAACTTCCTGCTGATGCCAAGTATGCAGGGAAAGAGGCGCTGCCTTTAGTACAGGTTCTTTTAAATATTTTTCCCACGAATCCCATAGATTCCCTGGTCCGAGCAGACATGCTGCAGATTATTGTTTTTGCCCTTTTCTTAGGAATAGGTATTACTTTGGTGGGTGAAAGAGCTAGGCCTGTCTATCATTTTTTTGACGGCTTAGCCGAGGTTATGTACAAAATAACGGGTATAGTCATGGAGGTTGCTCCCATAGGCGTCTTTGCCTTAATTACGCCCGTTGTGGCAGCCAATGGCCCTAAAGTGTTAATTCCCCTGGCTAAAGTTATTGTTGCTGTATACATTGGCTGTATCCTGCATGCTGCTATTGTTTACTCAACGGCTGTTAAAACCCTTGGCAAAATGAGCCCTCTGAAGTTCTTTAAAGGCTTTTCTCCAGCCATGCTGATTGCTTTTACTACCTGCAGCAGTTCTGCCACGCTGCCTGTCTCTATGAAGTCTGTGGAGGAAAACCTGGGGGTAGACAAGGACGTAGCCAGTTTTGTGCTGCCATTGGGAGCAACGATTAATATGGATGGAACTGCCATCTATCAAGGCGTTTGTGCCGTCTTTGTTGCCCAGGTATTTGGCCTGGAGCTTAATCTGAGTCAGCAGCTAACGGTTATTCTTACCGGGACGTTAGCTTCCATTGGGACAGCTGGCGTACCGGGGGCGGGATTGATTATGTTAACCATGGTTCTCCAGTCAATCAATTTGCCTCTAGAAGGTATTGCCCTGATTGCCGGTATTGACCGTGTTCTGGATATGGCCAGGACTACATTGAACGTAACCGGTGATGGCAGCGCGGCTGTCATTGTTGACTATACCGAAAAGAAAGCTATGGGCAAAACCGGTTCTTTTGCAGCCTAAAAGGTGAATCGTCACCGGGCATGACAGAAGCACTCCTTTTTAGGGGTGTTTTTCTTTTTACCCAAAATTAAGACCTTCTTACTATAATTCAAAATAATTTATGGATTAACCGTTTTTAAGCTGGTGTTTTCGACTATAATAAAAATGTATAATACAAAAAATAAGGGTGAAGCTGAAATAGATGATTATTTCATGTTAACACGGAGGCGGCTAATCTATGGAAAATTTGTATACTTTTTCTGACGTCAAGGCCAGGGTGGAGGAACCCCAGTTTTGGACGTATCACTGGGTATTGGAGGTCCCCGGCGGTCTATATGAAAGGGTTCTGAAAAATTATCCGGGTGATATTTATACTGAACAGGCCGTACAGGAATTTGTTATCCAGTATTTGCGTTGGAAAGGTGATAGCGGGATTGTAGGTCTGGTGGGGCTGGAACGTAACAAAGACGGGGTGTTAATCGATGCGGCCGTCCGTTACCCACAAAGGAGATACTAGCACAAAGCTGTTTAGATACGTAAATAATTGCGTGTGATATATGATAAAAGGCGTGACTAAGCCACTTTTGTTTGTTTGTAATAATTAGAAAGTAAACAGGCAACTTGTAAAGGATGTGCATTTGTATGAGAAAAACGATTCTTTTTGATCTGGACGGTACCTTGCTCCCATTAAATATTGATTTATTTATCGAAAAATACATAAACGCTATTTCAAAGTTTTGTGCACCACTGGTAGAACCTCGTGCCTTTGCCCAGGCCCTGTGGCTTTCTACCGGTAAAATGCTGCAAAATGATGGGCATGGTACCAATGAAGAGGTATTTATGGAGCATTTCCTGGCCCTGATTAAGAAAAATAAAGAAGAAGTTTACCCTTTGCTGGAAAAGTTCTATACACAAGAATTTGGGAAATTGCAGAAATATATTGAATCGTCATCTTTAGCGCACTCCATTGTAAAAAAGGTAGTGGACAGGGGTTGGGACATAGTCCTGGCAACTAATCCTGTTTTCCCGCGCTTAGCCATTGAAGAGCGCATGCGCTGGGCAAAAATTGACGGTTTACCCTGGCGTTACATCACTACTTACGAAAACAGCAGGAGTTGCAAACCTTCGTTACGTTATTATGAAGAAATAATAGATAAATTGCAGTTGGATCCTGCCCAGTGCTGGATGGTTGGTAACGATATGGAAGAAGATATAGTCGCTGGTAAATTAGGATTTCGTACTTATCTGGTAACAGATTTTTTGATTGATAAAGGAAAAGGTGGACAAGTCCCCGACTACCAGGGTTCACTGCAAGATTTTCTGGTGTTTGTTGAAAGTGATATTGAAGAAGGTAGCGTAAAAAATGGGTAAATGCCGGGGAGGTATAGATGGCTCAGTGTTATTTTTGTGAAGATACTGCAATCAGAAGGTGCGGCCTTTGCGAAACAATCGTTTGTGAAGCTCACAGCCATAGGGTGAATCCTTGGAGTAATGCTTATCGCGCTGAACATATATGCGAGCACTGTTATCAAAAAAGGGTAAAAAATAAGAGAGTTATGGTAGGAGTGGTCCTCCTTTTCAGTGTCATATTCATAGCCAGCAGTATGGGGGTTAAGTGGGGTTTCCGCGAACCAAGCATGTGGGCGTATTTTATGATCCTGTCCTTAGGTGCCGCGGTTACTTTGGGGATTGCTGCCGTATATCATTTTTTAGCCAGGACCGGACAGGGGGCCAGGTGGCTGAAATGGGTCTTACTGCCCGCTGTTCTCTTGAGTATTACCTATCTTTTATATAAACTTACCAGTTAAAGAATCTCCCTATAAGAGGAAATGAACTATTTTCATAAATTATTGACAACAAGAAAAAATAGAAGTAAGACGAGCATACGGGAGGTGTAAAGGCTGGTTAAGTTAGGAAAGAATAAACGTCGACGGGATGTGTGGCATGAAACAGCCGTCGAGTTAACCCAGAAGCAAAGGATTAATCAAGAAGAATACTTTGAAGGAATTGCCCAGCAAGCCGGGATTTCCGCCGATTATGAGAAATTTATCCATGGCTTAAACACGGGAAGCCACAAAATACCACTTCGTGACCAAAAGTAATATTATACACAAGCAGCTTTGGCTGCTTTTTTTCTTAGTAGAAAAAACTGACTTAACTATTTTTTTAGCAGGATTGTCTTCCCGGGGAGAGAAGTAATGAAGAGTAGGGGAGGGGTAAACGTGAAATACTACCAAATAATGAAAACACCCATTGGCCATCTTTTGTTAATTGCTGAGGGCAATGCCCTCACGCAAGTAGATTTCCTGGAAGACAATGAAATCTTTGAGAAAGCGGATATGGCTCACCGGTCTAATGAGGTTCTGGAGCAGGCTAAAGCAGAGTTAACGGCCTATTTTGAAGGAAACCTGACTACTTTTACCGTACCATACACCTGCCGGGGAACAGACTTTCAGAAGAAAGTCTGGCACGCCCTGACCAGAATACCCTATGGAGAAACTTTAAGTTATGAGGCACTGGCGAGGAAAATCAATCACCCCCGGGCTTGCCGGGCAGTGGGACAGGCCAATAACCGTAATCCCCTGGCTATTATTATTCCCTGTCACAGGGTTATCGGAAAAAACGGGAATTTAGTAGGTTACGGCGGAGGATTAGATAAAAAAGTCTGGTTGCTCCAGTGGGAACAAAGGGTTCTTAAGGAGGGAAGAATACTTGCCAAGTAGGGTAGGACTCCTGCGATGTCCTGAGTATGATGCAGAAAAGCTGCACGGAATTTTAGAAAGTGCTTTACAAGCCAATCCCCGGTGGTTGGCGGGAATACAACAAGGTTCCAAAGTATTTTTAAAGTTAAACCTTCTCATGAAGAAAAAGCCTGAGGAGGCGGTAACCACACATCCCACCGTGGTGGAAGCCGTTACCCGTCTCCTCCAGGAGAGAGGGGCCATTGTCATCATTGGGGACAGTCCGGGAGGTCCCTATTTACCTGTCCGCCTTAAAAGCATTTATCGCGTCTGCGGCATCGAAGGTGTTGCTAAGCGAACAGGCGCTATTCTCAATTACGATGTTTCTGAGGTAGTGGTTCCTTTTCCTGAGGGCCGGGTCACCCGGTCCTTTCATGTGATTAAACCGGTTACGGAGGCAGACTATGTAATCTCCCTTTCCAAATTAAAAACTCATATGATGACAAAATTTACCGGTGCCGTTAAGAATCTTTTCGGGACCATTCCTGGTTTGCGCAAAGCCGATTATCACCTAAAAATGCCAAAAACAAAGGATTTTTGCGATATGCTTATAGATCTGGCCCTTTGTGTCAAGCCGGTATTACACATCATGGACGGTATTATTGGTATGGAAGGGAAGGGGCCTTCCGGGGGTAAGCCCTGCCAGGTGGGGGCTCTTCTCATGAGCGATGATCCCTTTGCCCTGGATGTTGTGGCCCTGAATTTGGTAGGTATTGTCCCGGAGACGGTACCCACAGTGGCCAGCGCCAAAGCCAGAGGCCTGGTTTATCACCTGTCGCAAGTGGAGATTTATGGTGATCTGGCCCAATGGCACATTAAACACTTTGTGGCGCCAAAAATCAGCGGTAATGTAAAGTTTCCCATCCCTGACCTTATCACCAACGCTTTACGGCCCAAACCCGTCTTCCTGCAGGACACTTGTATAGGGTGTGGGGACTGTGTGACAAACTGTCCTCCCCAGGCCCTGGAGATAAAGAACGGTTATCCTGTGGTTGATCTGGAGAAATGTATTCGCTGTTTCTGCTGCCAGGAACTATGCCCGCGTAAGGCTATCGATATCAAGAGGAATCCTTTGGGAAGATTGTTAGAACGATAAAATAAAATACGTCAGAACATATTGAAAAATTCCTAAAATTGCTTTAGTATATGGTTAGGTGGTCAGACCAAAGAGTGTTCTGACATTTGAACGTACTAAAATCTGGATTGTTACTTAAACAATGGCCATGATTTTTATAGAAAAAAGGAGGAGTTAAGGAGAATGGGTGGGTTCGACAAAGTGAAAGCCTGCTTACCACAGAATGCCGGCTTACAATGCTATGATCTTTTCTATACCAAAGCCACTGCCGTAAATGCCGAGGTTTTTCGTGTAGCTACGGCAGATGAGGCAGTGGATACCGCTCAAAAAATAATTAAAGAACTGGGTGTCAAAAAAGCTGCAAGTGTACCCCTGAGCCTGGTGAATGGTGAGAAATTGGTCAAGGTAGACGGAGTAAGTATCAAATTGGGACAGCCGCCACGCAAAGTGATAGAAGAAGCTGAGCTTGGCATCACTGAATTTGAGCTTGCTGTAGCAGAGACGGGGTCTCTGGCCCAGGATGCCACAGACGTCTATAAAAGGCTTATTTCCTCTTTGCCGCCATATCATTTGGCTTTTGTTAAAACTGAGCACATCGTGGCTACTTTTGCCGATGCTTTAGATGTACTCTACAAAGTCAATGGCAATCAAATGCCGGGCTATGTAGCCTATATATCCGGTCCCAGCCGTACCGCCGACATTGAAAGGGTATTAGCCATAGGTGTGCACGGGCCCGAACGAGTATTTATAATTTGTATCGGTTAAATAAAAGGAATTAAAAAGAAAAGGGTGAGAGCGAAATGGCGGAAAATACCTTCCGGGAAAGAATTGCTAATGCCCTGAATGATGCCGTATTAAGAGGGGCCTTAGGTAAATTCGGTGAAGTATTCCCTGAAGCCAGGGCTAATGTATATAAGGGTATAGATTTTGAGGCTTTACGCCAGCAAATTAAAGACATTAAATGTAATACAGTAAGTAAAGTAGAAGAGTTAGCTGATCGCTTCGAAAAAGAAGCCACCAAACGGGGAGCCGTTGTCTACAGAGCCGGTACAGCAGAAGATGTTAAGAAATATATTGCCGAACTTGCGAAAAAGCATAATGCAAAATCCATTGTCAAATCCAAGTCTATGGTATCAGAGGAAATACATCTTAATGAGTACCTGGAAAAGCAAGGAATTCAGATGATAGAAACAGACCTGGGGGAATGGATCGTACAGCATGCCGGGGAAAAACCGTCCCACATGGTTATGCCCGCTATCCATATGCCTAAAGAGCGGGTCGCCAAGACCTTTACAGCCGCCCTGAAGAGAGAAATTGCTCCCGATATTCCTTTGATGGTAAAAACCGCACGCAGTGAGTTGAGAGATAAATTCCTTACCGCCGATATGGGAATTTCCGGTGCCAATATTGCGGTGGCTGAAACAGGTACACTCTGTATGTTTACAAATGAAGGTAATGGCCGGCTCACAGCCACACTTCCCCCGGTTCATATCTTCCTGGTAGGTTATGAAAAGCTGGTTGAAAAATTAAGTGATGTACCGGTCATTGCCAAAGCACTGCCCAAGAGTGCTACCGCCCAGAATTTAACCAGTTATGTCACGATGATCACAGGTCCCGTGGAAACACTGATAGACGATAAAATAGTTAAGAAAGAATTCCACATTATCCTCATCGACAATGGGCGAAGAAAAATGATGGAGGATCCCAAGTTTAAAGAGGCTGCCCAGTGTATAAGATGTGCCTCCTGTCTCAATGTCTGTCCCGTTTTTCAGATGGTCAGCGGTCACGTATATGGTCATATTTATACGGGCGGTATTGGTACAATTCTTACGGCCTTCTTTAACAGCATGCAGGAAGCCAAAAACCCGCAAAACCTCTGTATTGGCTGCCGGCGCTGCGTAGAGTTTTGTCCGGGTAAAATTGATATACCGAAACTGATTCTGGAGCTTAGAAAGCGGATTGTGGATAAGGAATCACTGCCCTTTACCCAGCACGTTGTACTGGAAAATGTACTTACAAACCGAAAACTTTTTCATACCATGCTGCGCCAGGCTTCCTGGGCCCAAAAACCCTTCAGCAAGGGGACTCAGTTCATAAGGCACCTGCCTTTCTTCCTGTCGGAAATGGCAGAATGGCGCAGTTTGCCGGCTATCGCCGAGGTACCTTTTCGTGACAGGTTCCCCAAGATCAAACAGCAGCAGGCCACAAAAGGAAAAGTGTCATTCTTCTCGGGCTGTCTTATTGACTTCGCCTACCCCGAAATTGGGGAGTCGCTGGTAGAAAGCGTGAATAAATTAGGTTATGAGGTTGTTTTCCCAGAAAAACAAAGCTGCTGCGGCGCTCCGGCTCGTTATATGGGCGAAATAAAAGTGGCGCAGGTTCTGGCGAAGCAGAATATCGAGGCTTTGGAAAACGGCGAGGTTCAGTATATTCTTTCCGCTTGCCCCACCTGTACCGAATCCATCAAACACGATTGGGCGGAACTCCTGAAAGATGATGAAGGCTGGCTAAAACGAGCCAAAGCCGTATCCGACAAGGTTCTTGACTATGCCAAATTTGTAGCTGAAGTAAAAGGGGAGACAAGTGCCAAAACGTCTGATAAAGCCCAGTCCAAGAAAAAGGTCACCTATCATGACTCCTGTCACCTGAAGAGAAGCCTGGGCGTCTGGGAAGAACCGAGAAAACTTCTCGCGGAAAAAGAAGGACTTGAACTGGTGGAAATGAAAGAATCCGACCGCTGCTGCGGGTTTGGCGGCTCTTATTCCCTCAAGATGCCCCAGATCGCCAGCCAGCTCCTGGAGCGGAAGATCCAAAACATTATTGATTCCGGCGCCGATATTGTGGCGGTAGATTGTCCCGGCTGCATGCTCAATATTAAGGGTGGCCTGGACAAAAAAGGAAGCAGGATTCAAGTGAAACATACGGCGGAAATACTAAACGATAAATAACAACGGAAAAGGTGCCGGCAAAGCCGGCATTTTTTCTACCCATTTATTCACCCCGTAAAAGTAACGAAATCCTATCTTCTTCGACATAAGTTTTGGGTAATATAAAGATTATGAGTATTTCCCGGGAAATATGCCGAAGAAAATACAGATATGATATACTGGAAACGAAATTTTGCCGAAAGAAATGAAATAACGGGAAAGGGTTGGAACTTTATATGATTATAGGCGCTCATGTTTCTATTTCCAAAGGTTTGGCTGCCGCCGTAAAAACAGCCATAGCAATGGAAGCCAATACCCTGCAGTTTTTCACAAGAAATCCCCGGGGCGGGAAGGCCAAGGAGCTAGACCCCCGGGATATTTCAGAAGCCCGCTCCTTACTTGCGGAACACAATTTTGGCCCTTTAGTGGCCCATACCCCATACACCATTAATGTGGCCTCGGCCAAACCGGAAGTAAGAGAATTTAGCATTCGCACCTTAAAAGACGACTTGAACAGGATAAAACAGATGGGTGTGCCGTACCTGGTGTTTCATGTGGGTACCCACGGCGGGCAGGGGGAAGAAACAGGTGTTAACCTGGTTTGTGAGGGACTGGGAGAAATATTGACATCCATACCGGAAGAAACTTTCCTCTTACTGGAAGGAATGGCCGGTGAAGGTACGGAACTTGGCTATTCCCTTCGCCAGTTGGGTGATATCATTGCGCAATGTGACGGGCATCCCCAGCTGGGCATCTGCCTGGATACATGTCACCTTACCGGAGCGGGCTATGACCTGACCAAACTGGAAGAGGTGAAGAAAGAAATAGACGAAGAAATTGGTTTAGACAGAGTTAAAGTCCTGCATTTAAATGACAGCATGTTTCCGCTGGGTTCCCGCCGGGACAGGCACGCCAAGCTGGGAGAGGGGTACGTAGGTTTAAATGTTATCAAAGAACTGGCCTGTGACAAAGATTTTACCCGGATTCCTCTTATCCTGGAAACACCCAATGATCATGAGGGATACGCCAGGGAGATAAAACTGGTGAAGGCACTGTGCACAGGTAACTAGCGGCTGCCTTTGCCAAACGATGACGAGCAGGAAACTGTGTTCCTGTTTAATGTATATTTTCCTTGAGTAATTCAGCAATAAGTCTCCTTTAGTCCAGGGTAGTTGAATTTTTAAATACTTTTTTCTATAATAAAGACAAAGTATAGATAAACTTAGCTGGTGCCTCCTTCTGGGGAGGAGAATAGGGAATGGGGTGCAAATCCCCAACGGACCCGCCACTGTAACTGCGGAGCATCTATAAAGAGGCCACCGGTACTCCGGGAAGGCTATAGATGCGGTGAAACAGAGTCAGGAGACCTGCCAGTTAAGGACCACTTGGACGATGGAAAAGTCCACGGTTTTTTGACCGTGGGCTTTTTAATTTATACAAATATGAAATGGAGGGTGTTTATCTTGGGTACCTTACTGAAAACAACACTGGAAAAAATTACGGGCTTGGACCAGGAAGCAATGAATTTAGCCAGGGAAAGACTTGATGGTTTATTAAAACCGCCGGGCAGCCTGGGAAAATTAGAAGAGATTGCTGTGCGTCTGGCCGGCATTTATGGACAGCCTCGTCCTCCCTTAGCATCCAAGGCCATCGTGATGATGGCTGCTGATAATGGTGTCTACCAGGAGGGTTTCAACGGCTACTCCCAGGAGATTACCAGGGCTGTGGCGGAATTGGCAGGACCCGGGCTTATCGGCGTGGCCGTTTTAGCACGTCACGCGGGGGCCCGCCTGGTAGTGGTGGATGTAGGTATTAAAGACGAGGTGGAGGGGCAGCACATTATTAAGAAAAAAATAAGATATGGTACTGACAACATCACATGCGGCCCGGCTATGACCCGCCTTGAAGCTGAACAAGCCATGGAAGTCGGTATAGACGTGACTAATAAGTTGATTCATGAGGGTATTAACATCATAGGGACCGGAGAAGTGGGAATCTGTAATACCACTACCAGTGCTGCTGTCCTAGCTGTCCTTTCTGGCGCTGACCCTGAACTTGTAGTTGGCAAAGGGACAGGTGCCGATGAAAAGGCTTATCAGGCAAAGCTGCAGGCAGTGAAAAATGCCCTGGCCGTGAATCGGCCTGACCCAACTGATCCTATTGATGTGGTGGCTAAAGTTGGGGGCCTAGATATCGCTGCTTTAACTGGGTGCTACCTGGCCGCTGCAGCAAACAAAAAACCTGTTGTGATCGACGGTTTTATCGCCGGAACTGCTGCTTTAGTAGCCGCTGGAATCAATCCCCTGGTGAAAGAATATATGATACCTTCCCACTGTTCCGCGGAAAAAGGGGCTCAGGTAGTGCTCCAGGCCTTAAATATGGAACCCATGCTGTACATGAATATGCGTTTGGGTGAAGGCACTGGCGCTGCTTTGGCTTTCAACCTGATTGATGCCGCCGTAAAAATAATTAACGAGATGGGCTCCTTTGCTGATTTAGCTTAAGAGGGATTAATCCCTCTTTTTATTATGGAGAAAAGAAATACAAATTACGGAATAGATTGTTAAAATATTGACAAAGTAAGGGTGCAGGATTATGCTTGAAGAGGAATAGAAGATGGGTTAGGAGGAACTGACGATGGAAGTTAACGTGTGTGTTGGAAGTTCCTGTCATTTGAAAGGCGCCCATGCTGTCATTAACAAGTTTCAGGAGGCGCTCGGTGAAGAACCGGTAAAGATTAAACTAGGGGCTAGTTTTTGCCAGGGACGCTGCACGGAAGGAGTTATCGTTGCTATAGATGGTGTGGTTTATGAAAGAGTATCGCCCGATGATGTACCTTCTCTCGTAGAAAAACACCGGGGAGGATGTGGGATAGGTGACTGATATTATTTCCACACGACAGGCAGATTGTAAGGATTGTTATCGCTGCCTGCGCACCTGCCCCGTTAAAGCCATAAGTTTTAAAGGTAATCAGGCCAGAGTGGATCCGGACCGCTGTGTGCTTTGCGGCAGATGTGTAGTCGAGTGCCCCCAAAAAGCGAAGATTGTAAGAAATCAAATCTATAAAGTAAAAGACTATTTTAGCCGCAAGGAACCTGTCTATTTAAGCCTGGCACCCAGTTTTCCGGCAAGTTTCACCAAAGAGGCAAAGGGAGTTATGAAGCTCTTGGAAAGCGCGGGTTTTACTAAAGTTGAGGAGACAGCCGTAGGGGCCCGGTATACGGTTAAAGGGTATCAGGAAGAGATTGCCAAAAGCAACGGGGGTACGAGAATCTCAACATGCTGCCCGGTGGTTGTCAATCTCGTGGAAAAATACTACCCCGAATTAAAGGCCAATCTCCTGACCGTTCATTCCCCCATGGTGGCTCACGCCAGGCACTTAAAAGAATGTTACGGTAAGGATATTAAGGTAGTCTTTGCCGGCCCCTGTATTGCTAAATTAAGGGAGGCCGAGGAGAATGGCCTTGATGCTGCTCTGACTTTTAACCAGTTGAAATCCCTTTTAGATCAGGTTCCGGTAGCAGGGGAAGAAGCCTTAGTGGTATCATCCGGGGCGCGACTGGAGACCAGAATGTTTCCCGTGCATAACGGAGTACTCCATGCCATGAAAGGTCAGTGGGGACTGGACGAAGAATACTGGTCTATCGAAGGCATTGAGAACTGCTGTGAAATATTAGAGTCGTTACAGAGAAAAGATATTCAGCCTGTCTTTATTGAAATGATGGCCTGCCAGGGTGGCTGTGTGGGCGGGCCGGCCATAGATTCACCTTATGGCCTTTATAAAAGAAAGCAAAAAGTTAAGGAATTTTACCAGCAGCATCTTGATGCTCCTTCCCGTCCCTTGCTGGACAATCTGGTTATGGAGAAAAGTTTTTCCGGTAAAGCAGTGAGAAAAGAAGTTTTCACCGAGGAAGAAATTAGATCCGTATTAGTTAAAATGGGCAAACTTACCAAGGATGATGAACGCAACTGCGAAGGCTGCGGCTACAAAAGTTGCCGTGACAAAGCTGTGGCTGTATTGGCGGGGCTGGCTGTGCCCGAGATGTGCATTCCTTATATGCGGGAACGGGCCGAATCTTTAGCCTCCACCATAGTCCAGTGCACACCCAACGGTATTCTCGTGCTGGATAAGGAAATGGTTGTCCGTGATTTTAATCCTGCAGCCAAAAAATTATTTTCCGCTATCCCTTTAAAGATTGGTTTAAAGTTATCGGATTATATGGATACACAGCACTATGAACTGGTGCTGGAAGGAAGGAGTTCCCTTACGGAACAAAGAGTTTATTATCCGGAGTGGGGCCTGATGACCCGCCAGATTGCCACACCTCTAAAGGAGGATGGTTTTGTCATGGCCATTATTACAGATATTACCCAAAGTGAAGAAAATAGAGTCCAGTATCAGAAGATGAAAGAGGATGTTATGGTCAAAGCCAAAGAAGTCATTAACCAGCAGATGATGGTAGCCCAGACCATTGCAGGACTGTTAGGGGAAACCACTGCCGAAACAAAAGCTACGCTAATGGAACTGTTAAAACATCTGGAGCGTGAAGAATTTTGAAATTTGCATTAGATACCGGTATCGCCGGGCTGGCTAAAAAAGGTGAAGAATTATGCGGTGACGTGGTGGAAATAAAAAAAGGACAGAATTCAACGGTAGTTGTACTGTCTGACGGCCTGGGCAGCGGCGTAAAAGCTAACATCCTGGCCACACTTACCAGTAAGATAGCCGCCAATCTTCTGGCCAAGGGAGTTTCTTTGCCGGAAGTTGTGCATACCATTACGGAAACGCTGCCGGTATGTCAAACGAGAAAAATTGCCTACAGTACTTTTACAGTGATCCAGATTGATGAGGAAGGTAGGTTTCAAGCCACCCAGGTAGATAATCCACCCGTTTTACTGGTGCGTAAATCTGAGATTATTCCTCTCACAGGCAAGGTGAAAAATATTGCGGGAAGAAATATCATGGAGACAAGCCTTGAGCTTTCGGAAGGAGATATAATTATTCTGGTCAGCGATGGGGTAACCCATGCCGGCATAGGGGCTCTGCTCCCTCTGGGACTGGGGATTGACGGGCTTATAAAAATTCTGGGAAATAAAATTAATCTGCTGGCCAACGCCCAGGAAATAGCGGAGGAGATACTGGAACACTGTGAAACTTTTAGCGCCCTGGAACCGGGGGATGATATTACGGTAGTAGTGCTCAAACTGCGGAAACCTGTACGGGGTATTATGTTGAGCGGCCCTCCTCTTTCGGAAAAAGATGATTCTCTTGTGGTTGAAGAGTTTTTTGCAGGAGAAAGACGAAGGGTAGTGTGCGGCGGCACCACGGCTAATATTGTGGCCAGGGAAAGGCAAGTGAACCTTGCTGTTGATTATTTTTACGATGACCCTTTAATCCCGCCCACTGGGTCTTTACCAGGTGTTGACCTGGTTACAGAGGGAATCATTACGCTCACTAAAGTGGTTGAGCTCCTGGAAAAGGGGGCAGTGCATGTAAAAAACAAAAAAGATGGGGCCAGCCGCTTGCTGAAATGGCTCCTGGAGTGCGATGAAATTGAACTGATGGTGGGTCTTCGCGTCAATCCGGCCCATATGAAAGGTGATCTTCCTTTTCATTTAGGATTGAGGGCCACGCTTTTGCAACGTTTAGCCGGTCTTTTGTCTGGACGAGGCAAGAGAGTCCATATAAAATGGGTGTGAAGGGAATGATTTGTGATGGAGAAAATTGCGGTAGAAATATGTGTCGGTACATCCTGTCATCTTTACGGAGCCCTGGATTTAGCACAGGTATTAGAGGAAGTAAATATGAAATATCCTGAACGTTTGGAAATCATCAGCCGTACCTGCCTGGGCAATTGCGATAAGGGTCCCAATGTGAGACTGGCGGGTAAGCTTTTAGAGAGAATAACCCCCGAGGAATTGAGAAACATAATCATCCAGTTAGTGCAAAAAAAGGAGAAGGAAAATGAATAACGTTAGTGAAATAAGTAAAATCAGGCGGCGTGTTTTTACAGAAGTGGCACGCCTGCACTGGCAGGGTAAGCTGTCGGAGGAAATTGACAGCCTGCCGGAGAAACTGGTGGAACAGCACCAACAGCGCTATCGCTGTTGTGAATATAAAGAAAAGGCTATTTACGCGGAAAGAATAAAACTGGCCATGGGCCTTTCCTTAACTGCGGAAAATCATAAGAAACCTCTGGGTACCTTGACGGAGAAGGCCTTAAAATTTGCCAATGATACGAAGTCACAGATTGAAGTTATTGATATAGCCTGTGAACAGTGTCCTATTAATAAATTTTTTGTGACAAATGCCTGCAGAAACTGCCTGGTCCATTCCTGCCTGCAGAGCTGCCCCAGGGGAGCCATCTCCATTGTCCAGAATCAGGCTTATATTGACCAGAACCGTTGTGTGGAATGCGGTTTATGTAAGAAATCCTGCCGTTACGGCGCCATACTGGAAATTCACCGCCCCTGTGAACAAGCCTGTGGTGTCAAGGCCATTAAATCAGGGGAAGACAGGAAAGCCGTCATTGACCACACTAAATGCGTAGACTGCGGCACCTGTGTGATCAGCTGTCCCTTTGGCGCTCTATCTGACCGTTCCCAGCTTTTGAAAGTGATAACCCTTCTCAAGAGTAAAAGCCGGGTCATCGCCCTGGTTGCTCCCTCCATTATTGGTCAATTCGGCCAGAAAGAGGACCCCCGCAGCATTTTTGCGGCCCTGGAGCAGCTAGGTTTCGCCAAAACGGTGGAAGTAGCCGTTGGCGCCGATATCATAGCTATAGCGGAAGGAGAGGAGTATCTAAAAAGGGTACCCGGGGAGATTCCCTTTTTAACTTCCTCCTGCTGTCCTGCTTTTGTGAAAGTAGTTAAAGATAATTTCAAGGATCTGGAAAAGAATATTTCCAGCTGCGTGAGTCCCATGGCCGCCACGGCCTCTATGCTGAAAGAGCGGGACCCTGAGGTTAAGACCGTTTTCATTGGTCCTTGTATGGCCAAAAAACGTGAAGCCCTGGAGGCAGGCTGCATTGATGCTGTTCTCACTTATGAAGAATTAGCGGCTCTCTTTGTGGCAGCGGGAATCAATGTTTCCGGTATTGAAACAATGAATGAAGATGAAGTCCAGGCCTCGGCTCACGGGCAGGGCTTTGCTTCCTCCGGCGGCGTCACCCAGGCTCTTCTGGCCTCTTTACCCGAGGAAAAAAGAAGTCATGTGAAGCCCCTCAAGGCAGAAGGGTTGCTGGAATGTACCCAGGTCTTAGGGAAGCTTGCAAAAGGCGAAATTACGGCTACCTTTCTGGAAGGCATGGGCTGCCAGGGTGGCTGTCTGGGAGGTCCGGGAGTGCTGGTGGACAGCCGTTTAACTAAGAAATTCCTCCACATCAGGGGCAGCAAACAGGGTATGATCTCCTGCTTAGAAAACTCTAGAGCCCGTGAAATAATATCCAGACACCCCCATTATCTTCACCGGAATAATGACAAGGAAAGTGGTGATGTATAATGCCCATCAGGACTGGGCCGGTTGTAGTGCCAACTGCTGTTATCAAAAGGTTACCCATGTATTACAGGTACCTGCAGGTCCTGGTCGATCAAGGCCTGGAGCGGGTATCTTCCCGGGAACTAAGCCAGTTAATGGGTATTACCTCCTCCCAACTGCGACAGGACTTAAGCTACTTCGGGGAGTTTGGACAGCAGGGGTATGGTTACAAGGTAACTGAACTTTATCAGGCCATCTGTGAAATACTGGGCATTGAGAAACAGTATAAGACTGTGCTGGTAGGGGTAGGTAACCTGGGCAGAGCATTAATCAACTATCAGGGATTTAGCCGCAGGGGCTTAAACCTCAAAGGGATTTTTGACAATAATCCTGCCATTATCGGAGAGAATATTAACGATTTCACTGTGCGCAGCGTGGAAGAGCTTAGACCCTATCTACAAAAAGAAGCGATTCAGATCGGTGTGATTACCACACCGGCTTCAGCAGCCCAGAAAATTGCGGACCTCCTCATTGCCGGAGGGGTTACCGGCATCTGGAATTTTGCCCCGCAGCATATTAATGTGCCGGAGGATGTCATCGTAGAGAATACCCATATCGGTGATGGATTACTCAGTTTGTTCTTTAAAATGAAACACCAGGAGAGGCTGGAATTAAAATAAGAGGCTGGTTCATATCCAGCCTCTTATTTTTTACCTTTCCCCCTGATAAGATTGCTACAACTTTGATAATCATTTACAATTGTTAAAGATAAACTTTCGTCAAAGGTGTGGAACAATGTCGCGGATACTTTTCTATATCCTCTCGCTTTTTATATATCTTTTGGTTCCCACGGCCCAGCATTACAGTTACCAGGACATTGTTGTCTACGGCGGAGGTTTGGCCGGCTGTGCCGCGGCCCGTAATGCTGCGGCGGCTGCCCCTGACAAGAAAGTGTTACTGGTCGTACCCGAGCCTGTCCGTGCCCTGGGCGGCCTGGGAACAGTGGGTGGACAGAATTTTGCCGACATCAGGCTTTGGAAGAATGAACTGGTAACCCAGGGGTCTTTTGGCCGCTGGTTTGCGGAAAGCGGTCAATTTTACAGTACACAGGGTTTGGTCGAAACAATTAAAAAAGACCTATCCCAGTTTCCTAATCTTAAGGTCCTGTACAGCTTTGACCTCATATCTCTGGATGCCGCCGGCGGAGAAATCAAAGGACTTAAACTGGCAGCCATTGAAAGGGACGAGAGCGGCCGGGTGGTTTGGCGTAACGGAAGGCGTATCGTAATGGCTCAAATCTTTATTGATGCTTCGGACGACGGGCGATTGAGCCGCCTGGCAGGGGCACCGCTAACAGTAGGCAGGCAGGACTGGCCTCCGGAATATTTGCCGGAGGAAGAACGCAAAGCAGGCTGGGTACGGCAGCAGGCGGCTACGCTCATGTTTAAAGTAAAAGGTATCAAGACGCCCGCTGTTCCCAAAGCTATAGGCGAATGGGTTTTTACCAGGGATGCCAAAGGGAGCTGGGGGTTGGCCGGGGGAAAAGTAACCTGGTCCACCAACCAGGTTGTCACCGGTTTTAATGAAAAATACCAGAGCAGGGGCTTCTCTGTTAAACCTATCAACGCTGCCCAGGATGGGGCAGGAAGTGAGGAATGGTGGATCAACACCCTGCTTGTCTATAACGTGGACGGCAGGGCCCATGACCGTGATAAAAATACTGCCAATTATCCCTCTGAAACAATACCCGGGCATCGTACTACAGACCAGGCCTGGGTAGAAGCCCGCGTTTTTCTCTTAAATCCAGACTTTTTAACAACCCTTCGCCAGTTTAAAGTAGTGGAAGATGGCCAGGAATACGGTTTCGGTGAAGCTGAGCTGGTTTTAGACAGGCAGGGTAAACCTGTGGTAGGAGAAATCATGTATATCAGGGAATCAGTTCACGGGCAGCGCGGAGAAATTGTCATTCCCTCGGACGGTGAGAATATTCACTATGATGTAACGACCCGGGAGACTCAGCTTGCCGGCAGCGGCCCGGAAGATGGCGGGGACCGGGAAAATTACCCGGATCGTATAGGGCTCGGCTATTATATGATGGATATTAACGCTTACCTCCCGCAAGATCTAAAATTTAGCGGCAAATACGACTGGCCTGTTACCCGCTGGTTAAGGCCCGATTGGTGGGAGAGAGGGGGAGAACCCAAAAACCCCGTTTACCTTCCCTACAGGATGCTTACGGTGAAAGGCGTAAAAAACCTGCTGGTGCCCGGCTATGCCACGGGCTGTTCCTCCTTTGCCTGGGCAGAGCTCCGGGTTTTGCCCAACCTGGCTGTGCTGGGGGATGCCGCCGGTGTGGCTGCGGCCAGGGCCGTGCTGTACGGGGAAGACCCCGCTGACTTTGGGACACTGCAGATACGCTGGGTCCAGGAGAAGCTGAGGCAATTTGGCGCAAGGCTGGATAAATAATCGCCGGGGTACCCGGCGATTATTTCTAATCACTGCCAACTACCAACTATCAACTGCCAACTGCCAACTATCAACTGCCAACTATTTTACCCCGGCCGGCGGAAGCCTTCACCCAGGACTTCCCGCACATCATTGACAATGACAAAGGCCCGGGGGTCAGCATCCTGTACGATGTTTTTCAGGCGCAGCAGCTGGTATCTGCTTACCACAACGTACAGTACATCTTTATCCTGACCTGTATAGGCCCCTTGCCCTTTGAGGATGGTCGCTCCCCGGTCCAGTTCTTTAATTATGGCCCGGGATATTTCGGGTACGGCCTGGGAGATGACAATGACGGCTTTGGCTTCATCAAAACCCTCAATAATACGATCTATCACCTGGCTGAAAACACCGACAGCCACCAGGGTATAAAGGGCCTTTTCCAGGCCGAATAAAAAAGCAACCATAGAGAGGACAAAGAGGTCAAAAAGGAAGTAGATTTTACCCATACTGATACCGCTTTTTTCATTAATCAAGCGGGCAATGATATCCACACCCCCGGTAGTGGCGCCGAAGCGCAGTACCAGGCCCAAGCCTACTCCTGAAAGGACCCCGCCATAAAGGGCCGCCAAAAGAAGGTCATGGGTCTTGAGACCAAAACCTTGAGTCAGGTCTACGGCTACGGAAACTGCCGCTACCCCCAGGAGGGTTTTCAGCACAAAGGATTTACCCCACATTTTCCAGCCGATAAAAAAGAGGGGCAGGTTAAGCAAAAAAAGTACGGTGCCTACGGGCCAGCCGGCAAGATAATGGATAATGAGGGCAATACCGGTAAAACCCCCTTCCGCCAGGCCGTTGGCAATAATAAAATAATTTAAACCAAAAGCAAAAATGAATGAACCTGCTGCAATCCCCAAATATGCGGATATCGTTCTCACATTATCCCTCCAAAAGGCCGTGCCTTTCGTTAGTATTACCAACTTCTTCTTTAATCATGGCATAAAGTACCAGCATTAGGCAATGACCGCCACAAGAGAAATTTATCTCTACTCATGCTATATAACAGGTCTGAATCTCTAAAATGTTCTATATAAGAGATTTGCCAGGAACTCTTGAAAGATCTTGAGGTAAGGCCTATACTTAAGTTTAAATATCGCTATGAGGAGTGGAGAGAGTGATCTGGAACCAGCA
>JAIHAN010000029.1 GCA_020054815.1 Peptococcaceae bacterium
CAAACCTCAGTTCTCTTTTGTAGAAGAGTTGGACAAACACCCCCAGCTTTTCATCCTGTATTCCCTGACTAAATTTTTTGCTCTCCCTGGTTTAAGAATAGGTGTTTTGCTTGGTGAGTCCCAAAAAATCGCAGAGCTGGAAGGAGTCAAGGATCCCTGGAACGTTAATGCTCTGGCCCAAATAGCGGGAACCGTAGCTTTACAGGACCGGGAGTATATGGATAAGACTTTTCACTATATCCAAAAAGCAAAAAAAATTTTATATAACGATCTGCAGAAAATACCGGGCCTCAAGCCTTTTTATCCCCGGGCTAATTACATTTTTTGCAAATTAACCAATGGCAGTACTTCTACGGAACTGGTACAATATTTGGGGAAAAGAGGAATACTGGTTCGCAACTGTAATACATACCCCTTGCTGGGCGAATCCTATATCAGGATTGCGGTAAAATCTCTGGAACATAATGAAGAGTTGATCAGAAATCTAATGACCTGGTCTCAGGAAATGGGAGGGAAACATGCCTAGCCGGCTGATTTTTGTCCGTCATGGACTTACCATCTGGAATTATGAATTCCGTTATCAGGGGCATACTGATATTGAACTGAGTGAGGAGGGCATAGCCCAGGCCCAAGCTCTGCAAAAGAGGTTAAGTACGGAAAAACCTTCCGCTATTTACAGCAGCGACCTGCGCCGCGCCTGGCAAACGGCGCAAATCATCGCCGAAGCTTTCGGCCTGCCGGTGAATCTTCTCCCGGAACTCAGAGAAATCAATTTCGGTGTCTGGGAAGGACTCACTTATCGTGACCTGGAAAAAAACTATCCGGAGCTTCTGAAGACTTGGTTAGAAACTCCCGACCAACTGGTGATACCGGGGGGAGAAACCTTTGCCATGGTCCAGGAACGGGCTTTAAAGGCGGTAAAGGACATTGCTCAACAATATCCTGATGATACGGTAATCATCGTTACCCACGGGGGAACCATTGCCGCTATTATATGTGGTCTTCAGGGCGAACATTTGAGCAGCATGTGGAAGTATAAGCATGGCAATACAGCGGTGACTATCCTGCGTGTCGACAAGAACCGGACAGTGGTAGAGATTTTAAACGATACCTCTCACCTGGTATGAAAACAGGAAGGTGGCACAAATGGTCAAGCATAGGAATAAATGGCACACCATCTGGAACCTGCCGCGTTTAGTGAGCAAAAGCTGGGCCCTTTTTAAAAATCCCCATATTTCCAGGGAACGTAAACTGCTGGTGCTTTTACTGGGACTGGGTTATTTGGTCTGGCCCCTTGACCTGATCCCGGTTATTCCCCTCTTAGGGCAGATCGACGACCTGGGTGTGATTTTTTTCCTGCTCAACTGGTTTGTAAATAAATCGGAACCTGAGGCCATTGAGGCTGAATACTATTTTGCCGACGAAAAAGAGCCTAAAGAAAAATAAACGTGTAGTTAGCTACTACCCGTTTATTTTTTTAACTATAGCTATAATTTTAACCGAGCCGGTCAGGTGTTTCCTCTTCTTCTGCGGCTGGTACATCCAGGTTGATACTGGCATCCTCCATTTCTATGCCGTAAAGGGCATCACCGGAATAAACCGGTTCTACAAAATACTGGACAGTTTTGTTTTGGAACGGTTCATCGTATTTCTTTCTCATCTTCCATGACCTCGCTTTTTCTTTTTAATGTTTTCTTTTTTGCTAACTTCAATACTTTTTCTATTAGAATTCATTAACTAATCGGTGACAAAAAATTTTTTTGTGATATAATGCCAATAATACAATTATACTGACGGTTACGCACGGTCAAGGAGGTAAAATAGTGATCACAGAAAAGTTTTCAATGGAAGGGTTAACTTTTGATGATGTTTTATTAGTCCCGGCAAAATCGGAAGTACTGCCAAGGGATGTTGATGTTACCACAAATCTGACTGCAAAAATCAAATTAAATATACCCATTATGAGTGCCGGAATGGACACGGTAACCGACTCCAGGATGGCCCGTGCCATGGCCCGGGAGGGTGGAATCGGCGTAATCCATAAAAACATGTCCATTGAGGATCAGGCCCTGGAAGTGGATAAAGTAAAGAGATCGGAACACGGAATTATCACAGACCCTGTTTTTTTGAGCAAAGACCACACCATTTACGAAGCCTTGGAAATCATGGAACGTTACCACATCTCAGGTGTTCCCATTACAGAGGGTCGTAAGCTTATTGGGATTTTAACCAACAGGGACCTGCGTTTTGAAACTGATTACACCCGCAAAATCGACGAAGTGATGACGAAAGACAACCTGATTACCGCGCCTGTGGACACTACCCTGGAAGAAGCCAAAGAAATACTGCGTAAACATAAGATTGAAAAGTTGCCCCTGGTGGATGAAGATTATAACTTGAAAGGCCTCATTACTATTAAAGATATTGAAAAGGCCATAAAATACCCTAATTCCGCCAAAGATGAAAACAGCCGCTTACTTGTGGCGGCGGCAGTAGGTGTTTCCTATGACACTATGGCTAGAGTTAAAGCCCTGGTTGAGGCCAAAGTCGATGTCATCGTAGTGGATACAGCCCATGGACATTCCCTAGGCGTTTTAAAAACTGTTGAGGAACTCCGAAAAATTTATCCCGACCTCCAGATCATTGCCGGTAATGTGGCTACGGCTGAGGCTACGCGGGATTTGATCCAGGCGGGGGCCAGTGCCGTCAAAGTGGGGATCGGGCCGGGTTCCATCTGCACGACCAGAGTAGTGGCAGGGATTGGTGTTCCCCAGTTAACAGCCATTTATGATTGTGCGCAAGAAGCGCAAAAATATAATATCCCCATCATCGCCGACGGCGGCATAAAATACTCCGGTGATATTACGAAGGCCATCGCGGCAGGGGCAGATGTGGTGATGATTGGCAGTCTTTTAGCCGGTACGGAAGAAAGTCCCGGAGAAATTGAAATCTACCAGGGAAGAAGCTACAAAGTATATCGTGGCATGGGTTCCCTGGGGGCTATGCGGGAAGGTTCCTGTGACCGTTATTTCCAGGAAAACATTCCTAAGCTTGTACCTGAAGGGGTTGAGGGTCGCGTACCCTACAAAGGACCGGCAGCGGAAACAATTTTCCAGCTGCTTGGCGGTCTTCGCGCCGGTATGGGCTACACCGGCTGCAAAAATATACATGAATTAAAGACGAAAGCCCGTTTTATCAGGCAAACTGCTGCAGGTTTAAAAGAAAGTCATCCCCATGATATCCAGATTACTAAGGAAGCACCCAATTATTCATTGTAAATAATCATAAATGTGGACTGACTTAATGGCCGGTACAAAGTACCGGCCTTTTTATTTCTTAGGAATTTATATATTCCTAAGAAATTCAGGGGTCATAGGGGAAGGTATTCCCCTATTTTCAATGAGGAGGGTAACAACGGAGTGTCATAGGGAACGCAGGGGTTCCCTTTGAAAGAATAAAAGCACAACAATTAATTTAGTGTACGTACGTGCTTTTGTTCTGTAGGTACATAAATAAATCAGGTATAGAAGAGGTAGTTTAGAAATAAATATGTGTTAAAGAGAGGAAGGAGGGGATTCATATATCTGTGCTGGTCTTTTCGAGGCGTCGTCTGGCCCAGGTGTTTCTGGTCCTGATAATCGTCATTACCACTTTGGGGATTTTTCATACATCCCTCAAAAATACGGCTGAAGAGGTAGTCAGCGTCCTGGTTCCCAGTGTAAAACTGCATCCTATTTATGCTGTTGATATGCAAGACAAAAAAGTAGCCATATCTTTTGATGCTACCTGGGGAAGCACACGCACTCCCCAACTATTGAGCATATTAGCAAAGTATAACTTAAAAACCACCTTCTTTTTAACTAACATCTGGCTCAAGCAGTATCCCGATTTAGCCAAGGAAATTGCAGCAGCAGGCCATGAAATCGGGCTGCACTCAGCCAATCACCCTAAACTTACTGATTTAAACGACGAAAAAATCAGGCAGGAGCTTTTAGATAATGCAAAACATATCACCGAAGTAACAGGACAAAAACCCTATCTTTTTCGACCACCCTTCGGCGCTTATAACAACCGTGTCATCACCATTGCCCGCGAACTGAACATGATCCCCATCCAGTGGAGCGTAGATTCCTTAGACTGGCAGAACCTGACGGCAAACCAGATCATCGAAAGGGTGACCAAAAGGATACACCCCGGGTCCATTGTGCTTTTTCACAATGACGGCACCAATACTCCCCAGGCCCTGGAGCCCATTATCCAGTATTTGCACAACCAGGGTTACAGTATTGTCCCCATCTCAGAATTGATTTACAAAGATAATTATTATATCGATGTCAATGGCATACAAAAGATTAAAAAATGAAGGTATGGTTTGCGCCATACCTTTTTTATATCTAGTGTCATAGGGAACGGAGGGGTTCTCTTTGACGAACAAAGTGCACGAAGTGCTTTTGTTCTGGCTTGCTGGGGGAAGATGTGGTAAAATTTCATTTAAATAAGTAGGCGATTATTAGGAGGCAGTGCCATGCGTAAAAGCATTACCCATCTTACCCCTTACAATCCCGGCAAATCCCTGAAACAACTGGAACAAGAAATAGGGAAAAAGATAATTAAACTCTCGGCTAATGAAAGCCTCTGGGGACCCTCTCCGCGAGTTCAAAAAGTATTACAAGATGCCTTGAATTTGCTGCACTTATATCCCGACGGTATGGCGTTCCAATTGAAAGAAGCATTAGCCACCCTCTGGGGCTTGAAGATTTCCAACTTTATTCTGGGAAACGGAGCAGATGAGTTAATATTAATGACGGCCCTCGCTTTCCTGAATCCCGGGGATGAGGTAATCATACCAACACCCACTTTTAGCGAGTATGAGACTGCCGTGACGATTGCAGGTGCTAAACCTCTTTTAATTAACCAACCTGCTTTGCGGTTTGACCTTCCCGAACTAGCCAAATCGGTTTCAGCGAAAACCAGGATGGTATTCCTCTGCAATCCCAACAATCCCACAGGAACGTCTTTTACCCATGAAGAATTAAAAACTTTTTTAGAGAGTCTTCCCCATGATATTCTGGTCGTTCTCGATGAAGCTTACTGCCATTATGCGGCTGACCCCCATTTTCCCAGTTCCCGGGACCTTATCAAAGCGTTTCCTAATTTAATGGTTTTACGAACCTTTTCTAAAGTATTCGCTTTAGCTTCTCTCAGGGTCGGTTATGCCGTAGGCCGCGAAGAGAACATGAAGATTATGGAAAAAGTTCGTCAGCCTTTTAATGTCAATACCCTGGGCCAATGTGCGGCACTGGCTGCCCTTCAAGATCAAACCTACACCGCACAAGTAATTACAGAGACGATAAAAGAAAGGACCTGGCTTACTGGAGAGTTAACCATACTCGGTCTTAATGTTTTGCCCTCCCAGGCTAATTTCATTCTGGTGGAATGGAAAAAGGATGCCTCATTAGCCGTGCAAAAGCTTTTACATGAAGGCATCCTGGTCCGAAACACTGCATCTTTCGGTCTCCCCGACTGGCTTAGAATAACCATCGGGCCCCATCCCCAGATGGAAGCACTTGTTCTTGCCCTGTCCAGGGTCTTATCCTAGATTAACTTACCGCCAGCCGGCGGAGGAGTGTGATCTCCTCCAGTGCCCTTCCCGTACCCTTGGCGACACAGGCTAAGGGGTCATCGGCAATATGAACGGGCATATCGGTGGCGTGGGCAATTATCCTGTCAATATTTTTCAAAAGGGCTCCGCCTCCGGTTAACGTCATTCCCAGTTCCATAATATCTGCTGCCAGTTCAGGCGGTGTTTTTTCCAAGGTGGTACGAATAGCTTCAATAATGGCATTAATGGGTTCGGCCAGGGCATCGGAAATTTCCCGGGCTGATACCTCTATGCCGTTGGGAAGACCGGTGGCCAAATTTCTTCCTTTTACGAGATAGGCTTCGGAAAGGGGGGGATCAGTGGCATAACCTATTTCCATCTTTGTTTTTTCAGCCGTGCGGTCACCCACATCCAAATTGTAAGCCCTGCGCATATAACGGATGATGGCTTGATTCATTTCATCGCCCCCCACCCGTAGGGACTTGCCTACGACTACCCCCCCCAGCGAGATGATGGCTACTTCCGTAGTACCACCACCAATATCTACGACCATGCTTCCCCGGGGTTCTTCTACCGGCAAACCCGCGCCTATGGCGGCAGCCACTGGCTCCTCTATGAGATAGGCTTCTTTGGCTCCTGCCTGCCGGGCTGCTTCCAGTACTGCTCTTTTCTCCACCTGGGTAATGCCGAGAGGAATACCTACCAGAACTCTGGGTTTTACCATTCCCATGCCTTTAAGGGCTTTTGTTATGAAATATTTGAGCATCAGCCTGGTAATGTTAAAATCAGCAATAACACCATCTTTGAGGGGACGAATGGCCATGATATTGGTCGGTGTCCTGCCAATCATCTCTTTGGCCTCATTGCCCACTGCCAGTAATTCTCCCGTCTGGGCATTTACGGCTACCACAGAGGGTTCTTTTATAATAATTCCTTTTCCTTTCATAAAAACAAGGGTATTGGCAGTACCTAAATCAATGCCAATGTCTTTATACAGGCGCAGATTAAATGTGAAGGGTTTCTTTGTCATCCCGCTAAACACCTCGTATACTTTATCTATTACTAGTATTTATTAAGCTAATTAATTCAATGCAGAGAAAAGGAATTTCCTTAAATAGAGAGAATATATGTCATGAAAAAGAACAGGAGGCAGAGAGATATGTGGTTTTTTATCTTGCTCGTTTTCTTCTTCCAAATACTATTTCTTGTACTGCTCTTAGATAAACTGGATAAAAGGAATCAGGTAGTGAAAGAAGAAATAAGCTGTGACCACCACCACTAAAAGCCCTGCAGGGCTTTTATTTTTTGTATAATCACGAATATTGGCAGGTAAATAAAATATTTTTATTCGATATTTTGCATAAATTTCTTGTATTTCACCTAAAAATGTGCTTAAATATTTTCATTGTGTTGTTTTTCATTGTGAGCAAAGAGGTGATCTCAAAATGAAACAAAACCGTTTTAACCAAAACCAAACACCTTTGTTTACGGCATTGATGAAATATGCCAAAGATGGTACAATTCCCTTTCATGTACCAGGTCATAAACAGGGAAGAGGCAATAGAGAACTCCAGTCCATCCTGGGAGAAACCTGTTTAAATATTGATTTGACCTGCATGGAAGATTTAGATAATATCTGCAATCCCGTCAGTGTCATCAAGGAGGCCCAGGCCCTGGCCGCCGAACTTTACGAGGCGGACAATGCTTTTTTCCTCGTAAATGGTACCACCAGCGGTATCCAGGCTATGATTATGAGTGTCTGCGAACCTGGTGATAAAATCATTATTCCCCGCAACGCCCACAAATCGGCAATCGGCGGCATCATTATGAGCGGGGCTGAACCCATTTATATTGAACCTGAGATAGATGAGTACCTGGGCATTGCCATGGGGGTAAAACCGGAAACGGTAGCCCAGGCTCTGGAAAGACACCCGGACGCTAAAGCTGTTTTTATAATTAATCCCACTTATTATGGTATTGCCTCCAACCTCAAGGCCATTGTCAATATAGCCCATGCTTATCATGTACCCGTGGTGGTAGATGAGGCCCATGGCGCCCATTTGTTATTCTCTGACAAGCTGCCCCTTTCCGCCATGCAGGCGGGGGCAGACCTTGCGGCCAGCAGTACACACAAACTGGGGGGTTCTTTGACCCAAAGTTCCATCTTGCTGCACCAGGGTTCGTTAATTAATCCTAAAAAGGTGAAAGCGGTGTTAAATCTTACCCAAACCACAAGCCCGTCCTATATCCTTTTAGCCTCTTTAGACATTGCCCGTAAACAGCTGGCCCAGCATGGCCGTGAAATGGTAAAAAGAACCTATGACCTGGCACTCTGGGCACGGGAACAAATCAGTAAAATTGACGGTCTTTATGTCATGGGGACAGAGGTAATCAGTGAACCTGGCGATTTCACCCTTGATCCTACGAAAATCGTGGTCAATGTACGCGCCCTCGGTTTATCCGGTTATGACGTAGAAAAAATCCTCCGCAAACAATACCGCATTCAATTAGAATTATCGGACCTGTTTAACATCATTGCACTGGTCAGTATAGGCGATGATGAAACCACCCTGGGACATTTGATTAAAGCCCTGGAGGAAATCGCCAACAGCCAGAAACTAAAGAATGTAGTAAAATACTTTATACCGTTACCTGCCATACCCGAAGCAGTTATTTCTCCCCGCCAGGCCTTTTACAGCGAAACCAAAACACTTCCCCTCAATGAGGCGGAAGGAGAGATCAGTGCCGAAATGATTATGGCTTATCCGCCGGGGATTCCCATCATCTGCCCGGGGGAAAGAATCACCCAGGATATCATTGATTATGTCAACGTTCTCAGGAGTGAAATGGCGGAACTGCAAGGTACGGAAGATCCAGAAGTTAAGCAAATCAAGGTCCTTAATAAACGGCTTGTGCTCATCCAAAACAAAGATAATATTGCTGAACAGGTAATTTAAAAAGGGCGAGACAATCGCCCTTTAATATTTTATGCCCAGGAGTTCATATTCCTTATAACCAACTTGTCCCGTTGCCGGCAAACCATGGCTTTTCTGAAACTCCATGACCGCTTTTACCGTACCATAACCGTATCTTCCGTCTGGTTTGCCCTGGTAAAAGCCGCGCCGCCATAATTTCTCCTGGATAAACCATACATCGGAACCGCTGTCACCCTGGTTCAGTCTTTTCAGACCGCCGGACATATACCCAAAAGGATTACCAACCACTGTTACACTTGTGCCATATTTAATCCAGGGATAAATTGTTTCTACATCTTTATTCCACATGCGAAAACAGCCATGGCTGGCCATGGAGCCGATACTCCACGGTTTGTTGGTTCCGTGTATACCGTAAACCCCCCAGGGCACATTAAGACCCATCCATCTTGTACCAAAACCCGTGCCCCAGTTAACCGCCTTACTGGTTACTTTCCAATTTCCGATAGGGGAGGGTGTCTCCGCTTTACCAATGGCGATAGGGAACTGGGCATAGGGTATCCCATTGTTTAAAACAACCAATCTCCGTTTAAATGTATCAATAACAATGGAGACTTCACCTGCGGGAGGGGGTAGCAGTGGTTTCCTGGCCATCACTTTTTCCGCTTCACCGGCCAGCTTCAACCAGACATGGTATCTTACTATGCCATCTACAGCAAGACCCATTTCTTTCTGAAATGCTTTGACCGCATTAACAGTCATCTCATCATATTTCCCTGTGATTTCACCGAAATAGAAGCCGGTCATCAGCAGGGCTTTCTGGACTTCTTCTACCACAGAGCTGCTATTAAATGGATCAGCCTGTAAAATATCGTTGAACTCCTCCGTACAACAGGTTTCCTGATGATGTTTGTCTGGCACGGCATAACTTAAGGAACAAGGGAAAATAACCCAAAGACCTATCAACACGCTAACGATAACCCTTTTAGACAGCTTAATTATTTTAGCCTCACCTCCTGGAATATATTTTCTCCTTGTTATATCCCAGTAATACTGCCACTGGAAAGTAATTATTGGGAAATCCCCTTTGAAAACAGAACATGGTAGCATTTCCCAGGTAATATTTAGTATATAGTATTTTCACCAATCCAGGTACTGCCATCATATAGTGTAGTAGTATCCCAAATTCAAGGTGAGGAAACTATGACACTGGGATTAGTACTTTCCGGAGGAGGCGTGAGGGGAGCAGCCCACATCGGCGTGCTTAAAGCTCTCCACGAAGCCAAAATCAAACCGGCTATGGTTTCCGGCACCAGTGCCGGTTCAATTGTAGCAGGACTATATGCCTATGGTTATTCCCCCGAGGAAATAAAAATATGTGCCAAGGAGATTTCTTCCCGCTATTTTGACATAGATTACTCGGGCATCCTTGCTTCTTTGGTTAATCTATTTTTCCACGGTACCCCGACCATCAGTGGTTTAATCAAGGGGGATCATTTAGAATATCTCTTCAATAAGTTCACCAAAGGCGCCTATCTGAAAGATGCCAAGATTCCCTTGGCCATTACGGCCGTAGATATTAACAACGCCCATATTGTTACGTTCTGTTCCCATCCCCTGCGCACTTTGCTCACAAACGACTACGTCTACCTCTATAATTATCGGTTTTCCGAAGCCATCCGCGCCAGTATCGCCATTCCGGGCATTTTTAAACCGAAAATAATCAACAACATGCGACTGGTGGATGGGGGTATCCGGGATAATCTGCCGGTGGATATTATCCGCCTGATGGGGGCAAAGAAAGTAATCGCCGTTAATTTAGGTTACAGTGGTACTCCTGTACCGGGTGTAGATAATATTATTGAAATAGCCCTTCAATCCATCGACTTGATGATTTACCAGATCACCAGGCCCAGTTTAGCCACGGCCGACATTATCATTTCTCCGGAAATCGAAAACGTAAAACACAAAGATCTTTCCAAAATTGACTATATTGTCGACTGCGGTTACAAGGCTACCCAAGAGGCTATGCCGCGGATCAAACAAATGTTGCTAAATTATTACTAATTCTTTAGCTGCAAAATTACAGAAATTTTGCTATAGCAGTTATATTATGTGAATACTTGTGATAAAATTGAATCAGACCTAATCTCCTTCCCTCTTAAGGCCCCCTTGGGGCCATTTTTTGTGGGATTGAAAGAGGGAAAGTATTGACTAAAAAACTAAGATATGATTTCCTGTAACTAGCCCTTCTGGGTATACTAAGAAAAAAGACACGGAACGGAGACAGGGTACAATGAAATATCATCTTGTCACTTTTGGCTGTCAGGCTAATGAAAGAGATTCTGAAACTATTGCCGGCCTTCTAAGAGAAATTGGTTATGAAAGGGTGGAGGAACCTACCCAGGCGGACCTCATCCTTTTTAATACCTGCTGCGTCAGGGAAAAAGCGGAAAACAAAGTATTAAGCCGTATTGGTGAATTGAAGGACTTAAAGTCCCAAAATCCCCATTTAATCATTGGTATTTGCGGCTGTATGGTGCAGCAAGAAAAAATAGTGGAAAAAATCCGCCGGCGGGCCCCTCACGTTGATCTTATTTTTGGTACCCATAACATTCATGAACTGCCGGAATTGGTGCAAAGCATCAAGAATTTGCGAGTTCCCCAGGTCCATATCCTCCCTGACCGGGAAGAAATAGTGGAAGGCTTGCCCAGTCACAGAGAATTCCCTTTTAAAGCTTTAGTGAATATTACCTATGGTTGTAATAATTTTTGTACTTACTGTATTGTTCCCTATGTCAGGGGTAGGGAAAAAAGCCGTTTGCCCGAGCATATCCTTAAAGAGATTAGTGCGATGAGCGAGGACGGGGTTCTAGAAGTCATGCTCCTGGGTCAAAACGTTAACTCCTATGGTAAGGACTTGACTCCGCCTACCACTTTTGCCGAATTACTACAACAGGTCAATGCCATACCCGGACTGGCCAGGATTCGCTATATGACCTCACATCCCCGGGATTTTAGTGATGAATTGATTTCGACTATTGCCGGGTTAAATAAGGTATCCCGTCATTTTCATTTACCCGTACAGGCAGGTAGTAATGACATACTCCGCAAGATGAACAGAGGATATACGAGAGAAGAATATTTAACCTTGGTCAGGAAAATTAAAAATACTTTCCCCGAGGCCAGTATTACCACCGATATAATCGTTGGTTTTCCCGGTGAATCGGAAGAGGATTTTGAGGATACCCTTAAGCTGGTGGAGGAAGTGCGTTTTGATTCAGCCTTTACTTTTATCTACTCTCCCCGCACGGGGACACCGGCCGCCAAAATGCCGGAACAAATTGCGGAAAGCGTGAAAAAATCACGTTTACAGCGGCTGATGAAATTACAAAACCGCATCAGCTTAGAGATAAACCAGCAGTTAAAAGGTAAAGTGATGGAGGTTTTAGTAGAAGGAGAAAGCAAGACCTCCCCGGAGATGCTGACCGGGAGAACAGATACAAATAAAACCGTTATTTTTCCCGGTCCCTTAAGCCTCACGGGAAAATTAGTCCCCGTAAAAATAACAGTTCCCCAAACCTGGATTCTCAAAGGGGAATTAGTTGAGGTAATTTAATACCTTGCTGTACCATTAAAAAGGCGCGTCAAGCTTTGGCTGTGCGCCTTCGTTATTTTTATTGCTCATCCCTAGTCATAACAAGCCTATGGTATAATGGTATGGAACAATTGAAAAATTTCCTCATTAAGAAACTATTGGCAATTAGGCAGGAGGATTTATGTTAGGCAATACACCCATGATGAAACAATATCAGACCATTAAACAAGAGCTGCCGGATACTATACTTTTTTACCGTTTAGGCGATTTTTATGAGATGTTTGGTCCCGATGCGGAACTGGCTTCCCGGGAATTAAATATAACCCTTACGGGCCGGGATGCCGGCCTCAAGGAGCGCATCCCCATGTGCGGCGTACCCTGTCACGCCGCCGAAAGCTATGTGGCCAAGCTCATTCAGAAAGGTTTTAAAGTAGCGATTTGTGAACAGGTAGAAGACCCTAAAGAAGCTAAAGGAATTGTCAGGCGTGAGGTTGTGCGCATTATTACCCCCGGTACAGCCCTGGACAATCTTTCCTTAACAGTACCTGCCAGCAACTATTTAGCCAGCATTACCGGGAATGAGGCAGGTTTGGGACTGGCTGTTTGCGAAACATCAACGGGTGACTTTTGGGTTAGCCAGTTCACGGGAACTGATCAGTTAAAAACCCTCAAGGATGAGTTAACCCGTCTTAAACCGGCGGAAGTCCTGGTGCCCGCCGGGGCAGCTTTTAACCCGGTGCATCTCTTTGCCAATCAGGAAAAGCCCTTACTTACATACTATGACCCCAAAGCCTTTGCATACCATCTGGCCCATAAAACATTAAGAGAACATTTTCCCCCGGATTCCCTTCGTACTTTTGCAGGCAGCGATTATGCACCGGCTGTCTGTGCGGCAGGGGCCATCCTCCAGTATCTAACTGAAACACAAAAAGCCCCCCCTCGCCAAATTAAGGAGCTAAAATATGTCAGCCTGCAAAATTACATGACCCTGGATGCCACTACCTTTCGCAATCTGGAAATCACCCGTACCATCCGCTTCCATGACAAAAAAGGAAGTCTCCTGGATATTATCGACAAAACCAAGACCTCATTGGGTTCACGTCTCCTGCAGCGTTGGCTGGAACGGCCGCTCTTAGACCTGAAAGTCCTGGAAGAAAGGCTTAGCGCAGTAGAAGCCTTGAGCCAAGACTGGGCGAAGAGACAAGCTATCCGTTCCGCTCTCGCTGAAGTATATGATTTGGAAAGATTGCTCACACGCATTCTCTACGGGAGAGCCAATCCCAAAGAATTACTCTCTTTCAGGCAGTCATTGTCCGTCCTGCCCCAGCTTAAAAATATTCTCCACTCCTTTGCAGGGTCCCATCTGCTCAATACTTTGCTGAAATCTTTTGACACCCTGGAAGATGTTTATGCTTTACTGGAGAAAGCCCTGGAGGAGAACCCGCCTTACAACCTGAAAGAGGGGGGCGTTATTAAATCCGGTTACAATCCTACCATTGACCAGCTTAGAGAAGTCAGTACCAATGGTAAAGAATGGATTGCCCGTTTAGAAACGGAAGAAAAAGAAAAAACAGGGATAAAATCTTTAAAAGTGGGGTTCAATAAAGTATTCGGTTACTATTTTGAAGTCACCAAAGCCAATTTAGCCTCCGTCCCCGGCTATTTTCAGCGCAAGCAGACTTTGGCCAACGGCGAAAGATATATTACCGAAGAACTAAAAAACCTGGAAAACCAGGTGCTGGGTGCAGAAGAAAGACTTTTAGCCCTGGAAGAGGAGTGTTATCATAATCTCTTAAAGGAGATTGGTAATTCGGCAGGCAGGATTCAAAATACGGCAGAAATCCTGGCCCACATCGATGCTTTACAATCCCTGGCCGAGGTTGCCGTACAGAACGGTTATGGGCGGCCCCTTCTCCTGGAAAAAGAAAAAAATCACCTGGAATTCGAGGAACTGCGCCATCCCGTTGTGGAAAAAGTACTAAAAGATACGCTGTATATTCCCAACAACCTGCACATGCCGGAAGCCGTAAATCTCTATATTATCACCGGACCTAATATGGGTGGAAAAAGCACCTATTGCCGCAGTGTGGCCTTAGCCGTTATTTTAGGTCAAATTGGCAGTTTCGTACCTGCTAAAAAGGCCGTATTCTCTTTACGGGACAGGGTCTTTGCCCGGGTAGGAGCCAGTGATGACCTGAGCAGCGGTCAAAGTACCTTTATGGTAGAAATGAATGAAGTGGCCAATATCCTGAGCCACGCTACCCGGCATAGCCTGGTCATCCTGGACGAAGTGGGCCGGGGAACCAGTACCTATGACGGGCTCAGCATGGCCTGGGCCGTCAGCGAACACCTGGTGCAAAAGGTTGCCGCCAAAACTCTATTTGCCACCCATTACCATGAACTTACCCAGTTAGCCAATATGGAGCCCTCGGTCCACAATCTCTCCGTAGCCGTCAGAGAACGGGGAGAAGAGATTATTTTCCTGCACCAGATCATGCCGGGAGCAGCCGATAAAAGCTATGGCATCCAGGTGGGCCGTTTGGCGGGCCTGCCCGATTCCGTGATCCAACGGGCCAAACAAATTTTAAAACTCCTGGAAGATGACAACTTTAACAGGCAAATACTCGAGCAAGAGAATACTCTTTCCCAGGATGATCCCCTACCCCAACCTGAGTTGTCTCCAATGGAAAGGGAAGTGCTGGATACTCTTGTAAAGACTAATGTACTGAATTTAACGCCACTGGAAGCTTTAAACTATCTCTACCAGTTACAGCAGAAACTGTGCAAGGAACAAAGAAACCTAGCGGCCAAGTAAGGGTCGATATATCTCAAGGGGGGATAACCTATGCTGATAGGTATCGACGTTGGTGGTACTTTTACGGATGGTGTCTTACTGGACAACTTCACAGTGAAAGAATGGGTAAAGGTTAGAACGGAAGAAGATTTAACCCGCTCCATCCAGGAAGTGTTAAATTATTTGCTGGAGCATATCGCTCCGGAGACAATAGAACGCCTGGTGCTAAGCACTACCCTTATCACTAATCTGCTGGCGCAGAAAAAATATGAACCTGCAGGTCTATTGCTTCTCCCCGGGCCGGGTACCAACCCCCACCACCTGTCCCTGCCGGGTGAATTTGTGATCCTTAAAGGTGCCATCGATTACCGGGGCCGGGTCATTGAACCCGTAGACCTGAAAGAAGTAGAGGAAGCCGCCGGCTACCTGCTCTCCAGGGGTTTAAAGAGGATAATAGTGGCCTGTAAATTCAGCCAGCGGAATAACACCCTGGAAAAACAAGTTGTCCGGCATTTACAGCATAAATATCCTGACTTGAAGGTAAAAGCAAGTTTTGAAACCAGCGGCCTCTTAAACTGGGTGCGCCGGATCAATGCCACCTATTATACCCTGGCGGTGGAGGAGGCCTGTCATCATTTTCTCAGCCATGTCTCCCATACCCTGGAGCAAATAGGGTTAAAATGTCCGGTCTACATCATGAAAGCGGACGGGGGCACCATACCTCTGGACCTCTCCCGCAAATATCCTCTGGAAGCCATTTTCTCAGGCCCTGCCGCCAGTACTTTAGGCGGTTTGGCCTGCACTTCCCCGGACATCACCAGTGTGGTCATGGACATGGGGGGGACCACCACAGACCTGGCTCTTGTTCTCAAAGGAAAACCTTTACTTTCCTCCAAAGGTGCAGCCATCGCTGGTTTTCCCACCCCTGTGCGTGCTCTGGCCGTGGCTTCTCTTCCTATTGGCGGGGATACCCCTCTAGTTGTAAACAACCGGCAGCTGGCTTTTGGCCAAAGAAAAGGACCTGCCCTTTGTTTGGGCGGGCCTGAACTGACGCTAACCGATATTTTGGTATATCTGGGCTACAGCTCTTTAGGCCAAAAAGAAACCATCGCACCATTTGTTCATGACTTAGCAGACCGTTTAGAGCTTTCACCCCGGGAAACCGCGGAAAGAGCCCTGGATCTCCTGATTTCGCTGCTGGAAGAAGCATTAACCCATATGTGTAAAACCTGGGAAGAAGAACCGGCTTACAGGGTATGGCAGGTCATGGCCGACAAAGGCACCAGGCCCCGTACTCTAATTTGCCTGGGCGGCCCTGCCGAAGGCATAGGGCAGTTATGGGCAAAAAAGAGAGAGTGGCAAGTAATTGTCCCCTCCTATGCCAAAATCGCCAATGCCATAGGCGCGGCTTTGGCCTGTACCACCTTAAACCTGGACTTTGTAGCAGATACGGAAAACCTGGTTTTTTATACCAGTATAGGAGGAAAACAAGGGACGCTGGAGCGTCCCCTGCGTACTTTGGACGAAGCCAGGGCATTTGCCTTAAGCTTGCTGAAAGAAATGAAAGGGGACTGGCAAAGCCATGAGCTGGAACGGGTGGAGCCCCTCTATGCAGAAGGGTTTAATATTGTTCGGGAGTGGCGGACAAGAGGGAAAATATATCAGATAGGGCTGCAGACTCCTCCCGGTATCCTGGGAACGGTAAAGGAGGTCTAGGAAGATGGAGAAAACAGGTTTGATATTTTTCCCGGCCTTTGACTGGGCTATTTCCCCCACCCACCCGGAAAGAGAAGAGCGTCTCCTTTATACCAGAGACCAAATTTTTGAGGAAGGCATCATTGATCATCCCAAAATTATGGAATACAAACCCCGTTTGGCAGAAGAAACAGACATTCAAAGAGTCCATTTCTGTGTACCTGATGTAAAGAGCCAAACCACTACGGCTCACCTGATTTCCGCCGGCAGCACCCTTAAATTAGCCGATGCCTTGATGAACGGTGAAATCCATAACGGCTTTGCCCTGGTGCGGCCGCCGGGTCATCATGCCATGCGTGTGGTTCACGGCAACCGCGGCTTTTGCAATATTAATAACGAGGCTATTCTCGTAGAGTATCTGCGGAGGAAATACAAAATAAAGAAGGTAGCCATTGTTGATACCGATGTTCATCACGGCGATGGAACCCAGGACATTTTCTACCATGACCCCGATGTCTTGTTCATTTCTTTTCACCAGGACGGCAGGACTCTTTATCCCGGTTCGGGTTTTGTGGAAGAGGCCGGGGGACCGGGGGCTTATCTCACAACCATCAATATCCCCTTGCCGCCCGGTACAGGTGATAAAGGCCTTTTAAAAGTATGGCGGGAAATTATTAAACCGGCCCTGGAGGCTTTCCAGCCGGAAATCATCATCAACTCGGCCGGGCAGGACAACCATTTTACTGACCCCCTGGCCAATATGAAAGTGAGCGCCCAGGGTTATGCCCAGCTTACGGCAGAGCTCAAGCCCCACCTGGCTGTGCTGGAAGGCGGTTATGCTATTGAAACGGCTCTTCCTTACGTTAATCTGGGCATTCTTTTAGCCCTGGCCCAGGAAGATTTCAGCTGGGTGAAAGAACCGGGCTGTCATTCCGGCCAATTAGCACAATCCCAGGAAGTTGACCGCTATGTGGATAAGATCATCCATTACTGGCAAAGTAAGCTGGCCGGGAAAAGACCCGATAAGGAGCAATTGTTCGGTCCCGACAAAAAATACGTGCGACAGCGCAGCATTTATTATGACACGGACCAGATCTATGAACAGCAAACAGAAACGGTAGAATACTGCCCCGACTGCCAGGGTCTTTACACAGTTTCGTCCCAGGCGGCCAAGCATTCGGGTAAAAACTATAAAATCTGGGGCTTATCTATTCCCTACCATGCCTGCCCGTCCTGCGTGCAAAAAGGGTATGACCTTTGGGAAAAACGAATTGGTCTTTTTGGTTATCACATCTTTTATTTACAGGATAAATCCAGAGACGTATATCTTACCAGAAAATAGGTGATAGATTTGCCTAAAGTAAACCTCCTCGATGAACTAACAGCCAACCAAATCGCCGCAGGAGAAGTCATCGAAAGACCTGTATCTGTGGTAAAAGAATTAGTGGAGAATTCTTTAGATGCGGGAGCCCACAATATTCTGGTGGAAATTCGCGATGGGGGCCTAACCCTCATTCGAGTCAGCGATGATGGTGTGGGCATGTCCGAAGAGGACCTTTGCCTTGCCATCAAGCGACACGCCACCAGCAAACTCCAGTCCATAGATGATTTGCAGAACCTCTATACCTTAGGTTTTAGGGGAGAAGCTCTTCCCAGCATCACCGCGGTAGCCAGAGTGGAAATTTTTACCCGTGAAAAAGAGGCCCCGGCAGGCACCAAACTGCGTATAGAAGGCGGGGATATCAAAGAAATTACCCCGGCGGGGTCACCGGTGGGGACCACAGTTTCTGTTACCGACCTCTTCTACAACACGCCGGCTCGCCGCAAATTCCTGCGTCCACCGGGTTATGAGGGAAGCCTGATTCATGAACTCCTGCTGCAACTGGCCCTCAGCCATCCCGAAATCAATTTCCGCTTGCTGAACCAGGGAAGGGAGGTCCTGAATACCAAGGGAATCAACCGCCTGGAGGATTTACTTACCCATTTTTATGGCAATAATGTAAGAGAAGCGTTAATTAAAATTGAAGGAAAAGCCTCCCAGAGCCATGTCCGGGGGTTCGTCACAGGAGCTGCATACCACAAAGTAAACAGGTCGGCCATTCATTTTTTTATAAATCACAGGCGGATCATCTCCAGGGAATTGATGAAAGCAGTGGAAGAGGCCTACGCAAATACCTTACCCAAAGGACGTTTTCCTGTGGCCGTACTGCATATTAATTTACAACCCTCTTTAATCGATGTGAACGTTCATCCCAGTAAACTGGAGGTGCGCATACGCGATTCCTCTTTTAGTAAAGATTTATGCTTACTGCTGAAAGATAATTTACAAACAAATTTAAGCCTTCCTAAATTTCTTATTTCCATAAAAGAACCGGCTTCCTTCAGCCCCAAACCACTTCCCAGCCAGGAATCATGGCAGGATTTTTACGGCTGGCAGGGCCAGGCTGTTCCCACAAAACAGGAGGAAAGCAAAGAAGAAAGTAAATTCAGTTATCAAGATGACGTGGAAAAGCCCGTTCATACACCCCCTGCACAGGTCCAAGAGAAAGTGCCCGCTTTCCAACATCATACCGGCGGCTTTACGAAAGAAGATTTGTCCCTCTTAAAGATTATTGGCCAGATGGCCGATACCTTTATCCTGGCCGAGGGTGAGGATGGTCTCTATATTATTGACCAGCATGTGGCTCACGAAAGGATTCTCTATGAAAGACTGCTGAAACAGGCGGAAAGCGGTACGGTAGAAAGCCAATTCCTTCTGCAGCCTGTAACATTGCAGTTGACTGCCCTGGAGGAAGAACTCATCGTAGAACACATCCTGCTCTTAAACGACCTGGGAATTATCCTGGAGTATTTCGGCCCACGCTGTTACCTTCTCCGTGCCGTTCCTGCCGGTGTCGACGAGGACCCGGGAGATTTCTTTTTCCAACTCCTGCAGGAGTTAAGCAATAAGGTAAAAAAATTAACACCTGCAGACATTAAGAAGGAAGTTTTGCTCGTCGCTTCATGTAAAGGGGCCGTAAAAGCCAACCAGAAACTAACTCTTGCCGAGATGACCGGTCTCCTCCATGACTTAAAAAATACCGATCATCCCTCAACCTGTCCCCACGGCAGGCCAATCTTTTATCGTCTGACCCATACAGAACTTCTCAAAGCTTTCCGGCGTATCTAAAGGAAGGGGGAGTATACACTGAAAGTTGCAGTCACCACCTCCCGTGAACTCCCAGCATTAATAGACCAGGCTGTGAAGATTGCAGAAGAATTAGATATACCATACATACCCAGGGCTAAGAACAGCCTGCAAAAGTTAAAAGAGATATATGAGCTGGATTACCTGCTGGTGGTTGAACAAAATCAGGTAATCCTCAAAGGAAAAGAGGTCCTGTTCTGGCATCCCAGTATGGCCGTTCCCCGTTTAAAAGCCTTAAGAGAAGGGAAAAATGACCCCATGTTGGAGGCAATGAAACTAAAGCCAGGCTATCACGTACTGGATTGTACCCTGGGGCTTGGCTCTGATGCTCTGGTGAGCGCCTATGGGGTAGGAAGCGAGGGACACGTCACCGGACTGGAAGCCAGTAAATATATTGCTTTTATCACCAGGTGGGGACTTGAGAATTTTAACGGTCAGAATACCCACGTAAAAACCCTTTTATCCCGAATAACCGTGATTAATCAAGCATATGAAGAATATTTAAAGAACCAGCCCCATAATAGTTATGAGGTAGTTTATTTTGACCCCATGTTCCGCAAAGCCCTGCATCACTCACCCTCTATGAATGCCTTACGGCCCTTAGCCAATCATAACCCCCTGGAACAGGCATCAATCCATGAGGCCTTACGTGTGGCCAAATTTCGGGTAGTGGTCAAAGAAATTGCGGGCAGCAGCGAATTCCTAAAGCTAAAACCCGATTATGTAATCGGGGGCAAATACAGTCCCATTGCCTATGGGGTTTGGGAAAAGAAAATCCCGTAAGCAGAGAGTGAAAATGAAAAACTTTGGTAACAATAGGAAAGGGGAGCATTCATTGTTACCCGTTATTGTGATCGTAGGACCTACCGCTGTGGGCAAGTCTAAACTTGGTGTGGAACTGGCCTTACAATTAAAAGGGGAAATCATCTCCGGGGATTCTATGCAGGTATACCGCGGTATGGATATAGGTACAGCCAAAATAAGACCAGAAGAGATGAAAGGTATCCCCCATTATCTTATAGACATTAAGGATCCTGATGAATCTTTTAGTGTGGCTGAATTTCAAAAGCTGGCCGAAGAACATATCAGTCTTATCAGGGCCAAGAATAAGTTTCCCATGGTTGTGGGTGGCACTGGGCTTTATATCCAGTCTGTAATAGATCCCTATGAATTCACCGAACAAAAGGATGTTACAGAACAGCGCAAGAAATTTCACACACTGGCGGAGACCTATGGTAAGGAATATCTCCATAATTTACTTAGTGAAGTGGACCCGGTGTCGGCGGAAAAAATCCATCCCCATGACCTTAAACGGGTCATCAGGGCTCTGGAATATTTTGCAGAAACGGGAAAGCCCATTTCCCGGAATAAAAGTGTTTTCCTTAAAAATAAACAAAAATACAATACATTTTTTATTGGTCTAACCATGGAGCGCTCCATACTTTATCAAAGAATTAACCAGAGAGTAGACCAGATGATAGAGGAGGGATTAGTCGAGGAGGTTCGTGAACTGCTGGCCAAAGGATATTCCCCGGAACTTCCGGCACTGCAAGGGATAGGCTACCGGCAGATTATTGGCTATCTGAAAAAGGAATATGATTTAGATCACGCCGTATACCTCATTAAAAGGGACACACGTCGCTTTGCCAAGCGGCAGTTAACCTGGTTTCGCCGGGATCCCCGCATTAACTGGTTTAATGTTGATCCCCGAAAGAATATTGAAGAATTAATTCCAGAAATACTTTCTTTATTTAGCAGGACTATCCATAATGATGTAGAATAGAGAAGAGAAGTTATCTAAGTTTCGGAGGGACACAGTATGACAAAACAACAAATCAACCTGCAGGATTCATTTTTAAATCAGGTCAGAAAAGACAATATCCCCGTGACAGTCTACCTTGTTAACGGTTTTCAATTAAAAGGCAATGTTAAAGGCTTCGATAATTTTACCGTTATTCTTGAAATGGAAGGCAAGCAGCAAATGGTCTATAAGCATGCCATTTCTACCATCTCACCCTTCCGGCCCGTCAATCTATCCGCGGAACATAAAGCCTAGCACGAAAGTCCCCATACCGGGGACTTTTTCATTTCTTAGAGGTGGGCACGCTCCACTATTCCAGGCACCATTCCGTGGAAAATGCATAATTTGTTAATAGATTTCGCAGCATGGAGGTGATAGTTTTTGGCCATAAAATTATCTTTTCATCCCCAAAAGAAAAACGACCCCCCCGAACTAATTGTTACAAAACCTGCCAAGGCCCCGGTGAAGCTTTCCAATCTCAATATGTTCAAACAGTTGGAAAAAACACCTCCCGCCAGTGAAGTGGAACTGACAAGGCGTAAAAGAGTAGAAGGGATCTTGCAGGAACTGGATTCTCTGGTAGGTCTTGATTCTGTAAAAAAGCTGATTATGGAAATACAAGCCTTTGTGGAAATTCAAAAAAGAAGAGCCAAAGAAAACTTAATCACTGAACCCCTGGTCCTCCATATGATTTTTCGCGGCAATCCCGGAACGGGCAAGACTACAGTGGCGAGAATTGTGGGGCGCCTTTTTAAAGAAATGGGTATCTTGCAGAAAGGACATGTGATCGAAGTGGAACGGGCGGACCTGGTGGGAGAATATATTGGACATACTGCTTTAAAAACCCGGGAACAGCTTAAAAGGGCCCTGGGCGGTATCCTCTTCATTGACGAGGCATACTCCCTGGCTCGCGGAGGAGAAAAAGATTTCGGTAAAGAAGCAATCGACACTATGGTGAAGACCATGGAAGATAATAAAGATAATCTCATTCTGATTCTTGCCGGATATAAACAAGAAATGAACTGGTTTTTAGAAACAAATCCTGGACTAAGATCCCGTTTTCCTATCCATATTGATTTTCCTGATTATAATATCACCGAACTGTTAGCCATCGCTGAACAAATGTTAACAAAAAGACAGTATAAACTCAGTGGAGACGGGAAAAACGAGCTGGAGCGGTTGCTGGCCGAAAAACTTGCCAAATCTCATGAACACAGCGGCAATGCGCGCCTGGTCCGGAATTTAATAGAAAAAGCCCTGCGCCAGCAGGCTGTTCGTTTAGTGGGGGAAAGCAGCCTCTCCAGGGAGGAGTTAATTCTCATCATCGCCAGTGACATCAAGTTGGCTGCAGAAAGCTTATAATAGATTTCCCATCAGACCCCCTATGGTTTTGGGATGTCCGTTATGAATCAAGGGCTATATCCTGGGTATTTGTGCCGGAAACTTTACGGGGACTTTGGAGTCAGAGATTACGTTGGGCTCAAGGAGGAATCGAAGTTTTTAGAAGGCAGTGGGATGTTTGGACTTCTTGGAAATACCGCCGGATTTGGCCTGTTTACTTGGAACAAGTGCTGGCAGTGATGTTGTTAATTATAATTTTGTTGGCAATCATAACTTTTCTTGTTATGTACAGCTGGGCCAAATATAATTATAAGCGTTTTGGGCATCTGGACAGAAGAAAAACTCCCCCTGAAGTAAGCGACGGAGAATTGGCCGCAGTTTTGGGCACTACATCCAGGACGGTCTGCCGCGCCCGTAAGCTTAAAGTGGCTGTGCTAACTACAAGCGCTTGCGGCATATCAATAACGGATGCCCATAAGCATTCGCGGTTCGCACAAGGTAATGAAATAGACGGGGTTAACCAGTTGGATGATGGTACAGAAGTGTGCTCCTAAACTGTTAGGGTAGGGGTGCATCCGACTCGAGAAAAATCTTGGGGAAAAATAGTATAATATTATCATAGGGTTATTGGGAAAGAGGAATTTAAGCAGATGGAAGAAAAGATTCACAAAGAAATACTTATGAAATCTCCCTTTGGCTATGCTTACCACAAGGTGTTGTACGGGAGGCAAGGAGAGCCGGAAGACTATATCTTTCTGGAAGTTAATCCCGCCTTTGAAGAAATGACCGGGTTAAAAAGCGAAGCTATCCTTGGAAAAAGGG
>JAIHAN010000030.1 GCA_020054815.1 Peptococcaceae bacterium
TATTCCGGCCTTTTTTGGTGACTGGTTTATCAAAAGAATAGAAGAAGGGTTTTTTTACAATATCAATCCCTTTAACCCCCGGCAGGTAAAGGGGTTTAGTTTGAACCCGGAAGATGTGGATGCCTTCGTTTTCTGGACGAAAAACCCCCAACCCTTTATCAAGCATCTGGACTATCTTGATCAAAGAAGCTATCACTATTATTTTCAATACACCCTAAACGATTACCCCAAGATTTTTGAGCCCCATGTCCCGCCGGTTCACGAAAGAATAGAAACTTTTGTAGAATTGAGCAAACGGATTGGTAAAGGAAAAGTCATTTGGCGGTATGATCCTATCGTGATCAGCTCTCTCACTCCTGTGCAATACCACCTGGAGAAAATAGCTTACATTTCCTCGCGTTTAAAGGGGCAGGCCCAACGTGTGATGATCAGCTTTTTGGAGTTCTATAGTAAAGTAAAGAATAGACTTAAGAAACTTGAAGCCCAATATGGCATACAGTTTACTGACCTTACTGCTAACGAGCATCGTCAGGAACTTCTGGAACTGGCGCGAAAAATCAGAGAAATTGCCCAGAAAAATGGTTTACAAGTATTTTCCTGTGCCGAGACTGTGGATTTAGACAAAATTGGCATTGAGCGTGGCAGTTGCATTGATGGAAATTTTATCAAGACACTGTTCGGCATTCATAAAAGGTACCGGAAAGATCCTAATCAAAGGAAAGAATGTTTATGTGTGGAGTCCGTGGATATGGGAGTCTACAATACCTGCCAATTTCAATGCAGCTACTGCTATGCTAATTTCAGTGAGAAAATGGTCCGGCAGAATTTACAGAAGCATTTTCCAGACAGCCCTTCCTTGATTAACAAGTATAGTGATGATGTAATCATAGTGAAAGATAAAGCCGGAAGGGTTGAACCCGGGCAATTGACGTTGTTTGATTGAACCAAAACTCCTCATACCTGTGTATGGGGAGTTTTTATTTAATTGGGCGTAATAACAAAAGCAAAAATAGTTAGAAAAAAAGCAAATTTTTGCTTAAATATAAGACTACACTATGCTAAAATATAGTTAAGCAGGAAAATAGTTTCCTGATACCTGATATTTGATACCGGTAGCCAGTAGCCGCTTTTTATTTTACGTTATACTGAGAACAATGTGCCATAATACCGCACAAATAGTTTTTGTTTATAAAGCGCTCGCTTTATAATACATAAAATTCTAACAAGGTGGGGGTAATTATGGGTAAAAAAACTATTCATGATTTTAATCAAATGGTGGCTAACGGGGAAAAAATTGTCTATCTCACTGCTTATGACTATTTGACAGCCAAAATGCAGGAGAAAGCCGGAGTAGACATGATACTGGTAGGTGACTCCCTGGGTATGGTAAGCCTGGGCTACGACACCACTTTCCCGGTGACAATGGATGACATGATTCGCCACTGCCAGGCTGTACGTCGTGGTGCGCCCAACACCTTTATTGTAGGGGATATGCCGTACATGTCTTATCAGGCCTCTGATGAACAGGCAATTGCCAATGCGGGACGGTTCGTTAAAGAAGCTCTGGTTGACGCCATCAAACTGGAAGGCGGCGGACCCATGATTGCCAGCCGCATCAAAGCTATCCAGCAGGCCGGAATCTTAGTTATGGGCCACATTGGTCTAACTCCCCAGTTCATGGGACAGTTGGGCGGTTATAAGGCCCAGGGCCGTACCGGTCAGGCGGCCTTAAGCCTGGTACAGCAAGCCAAACTCGTCGAAGAAGCGGGGGCATTCAGTATTCTGGTGGAAGGCGTACCTTCAGCTGTAGGTAAAGCTATTACCGAAAGAGCTAATATTCCCATATTAGGTATTGGAGCCGGTCCTTACACCCACGGACAGCTGCTCATTTATGCCGACATGGTAGGGTTCTATGATAATTTCACACCCAAGTTTGTTAAGAAGTATGCCAACGTAGGAGAAGTTCTCACAAACGCCTTTAAGGAATATGCCCAGGATGTACGGGAAGGCAAATTCCCAGTAGACGGGGAGCATACATACAAGATGAAAGAGGAAGAGGTCAAAGAATTCTTAGCTCTCCTGGAAAAGGAAAAGTAATATAATTCCTGATTTATACTACCTCCCTTTTTAAGGGTCATCGCCCGGAAAGGACGGTGACCCTCACCCTTTTTTTAGAGGAGAAATGTCGTATTCCTAATGAATCTGATTTTACTGGTGCTCCAGAGAAAAATAAATATTTTAACCGTAGACAGCGCTTTAGCCCACTAAACAGAGCAATTAAAAGGCCGGTGACAGGATTTTGTCACCGGCCTTTTAATTTAGGAAACTAAAAAGGAAAAATGAAGATATATGCATAATTAGATAAGTCAATAAGTGTATTGCTAACTGAAACAATATTAAGGAGGAATTTATCATGCGGATACTAAAAGAGAATACGGCTGGGGTTGTCATTGACATGCAGGAAGGGCTCCTTCCCCATATAGCTGGAAAAGAAGAACTTACAAGAAATCTCATTATATTAATCAAGGGTTTAAAACAGTACAATATTCCTATGCTGGTGACCCAGCAGTACACCAAAGGATTAGGAACTACGGTATATCCCGTCAAGGAAGCCCTAGGTGAATATACCCACATAGAAAAAAATTCTTTCAGTTGTTGTGACGAAGCGGTTTTTAAAGAGCGTATCGCCAGCCTGGGCAAAAGATTTATCATTATTGCAGGGATAGAGACCCATGTGTGCGTATTACAGACGGTGATTGATTTGCTGGAGCAAAACTATCTCCCGGTTGTGATCGAGGATTGTGTCTCCTCCCGGAAAGAGAGTGACAGGAGAGTGGCCCTGGAAAGAATGAGACAGGAAGGGGCCATCGTTTCTACTTATGAGTCCATATTGTTTGAACTGTGCCGGTATGCGGGGACAGACACTTTCAAAGCTATTTCCCGCCTGGTTAAATAAAAGACGCGAAAGGAAAGATACTTTCTCCATGGAAGAGGAACCTAGTAATGTTAGGAAAGAATATCAGACAGCTTTGATAACACCACAAGCCAGTCTCTTACCGGCAGCTCCCGCCGGCTGGGTCCGGTAATCATCAGGATTTTGATGAATAATAACAGCCTTTCCTATGACATCGGCAGGTTTAAACTTGTTGGTAAAGAAACACATCCTGGCATACCCATTATTGGAAAAAAGAACCGGGAAATCCCCTGCATGATTACCATGGGGTTGACCATAGGGATTCCAGTGTTCTCCCGCAGCCTGGAAAGGATTGTCCGGATCCCCAATTTCACAGTTGCCAAATTGATGAACATGAAAGCCATGGGGACCTACCGGGGGGGTCCCATCCTGTGTCGGCTCATAGGGAGGGAGGCGGTTCCTTCCGGGACATCTTTGAAGGTTACTATTCCTGTAATTTCGGGAGCAAGGGGGCCACCTTTCACTACCGCTTTAGCCATTACTTTAGGAGGGCCTAAGACCACAACGATTGCTTTCTTCCAGACTTTTTTGGCCAGGCGGGTTGTTATACTGTATGGTTTATTGATAATCGTCAACTTTTTCAAAGAAAACATCTCCTTAAACAAGATAATAACGGCTTCACTTTATGATATGTAAACAAGCAACGGCTTGCTATTCATAAAATAACAGGAGGAGTTTCAGATAGAAAGTCTATGGGAAAATGTATCCAGTTTCATGGTCATGCTTGTCCTGGTCTGGCTATCGGATATAAAGCTGCCGAAGCGGCCAGGAAAGAGTTGGGTCTTGTTAACTCTCAAGACGAAGAAATGGTCTGTGTTACGGAAACTACAGGGATATCTTAGAGAAAAGCAAGGTTATCGTGAGAGTTCTGTTGACCAGAAAAATCAGCAGTATTATACAAAATTTGATGTGGCCCTGGAAGGCAATAAGCTTGTTGGTTTGGAAATTTTTGTGGATAAAACTAAGTTTGGTTTTGGTGTGCCTCTAATTTACAACAAGTACGCTGTTGTAGATTTAAAAGACAGGGATAAGCTGAAAGAAAAACTATCATGGGGAAGAGGTGGAAACCTCTTCCCCAAACTTATATCGGGTGACTAAAAAATGATTATTTATTGCCTTATCAAAAATGAACTGAAGATGTTATGGACTACACGGGCGAGAATAAGCCCCATGTCTTTATCGGCAATAGTTTTATGGGAATGAAGTCTCTAGTATATGAGAAAGCCCCCGGTCTGAGAGACAGGTTAAGGGCCTCACCTCTCAAAATGTGGCAGATCCTGCTTGGTAAGTTCACAGCTTCTTTTGTACTGGTTTTGGTTCAATTAGTGTTTATTTTGCTCCTAACCAGCTCCTTTTTTAAAACATTTCTGGGAAGTCCGGTGGTTAGTATCCTTGTGCTTCTGGCCGCTGCGTCCTTTACTCCCCAGGGCTGGGCTCTCCGGATGATGAAAGACCTGGTGTTAAACAACTATGAATTCACCGATCTACTACGGACTGGTCTGGTACTTATTGTTTTTACTTTATTCATGCTGGCTGCGGCCTACTGGAAAATACGCAGGGCAGTTTTACAGTAAACGCCACCTAAAATCGTGGCGTTTGAGATAACTAATAATATTTTACATTGATTGTGTTATGATGTTGTTGTTAATACAAAGTAAAGTAATTAGCGAGGTGGAAGAAAAGCTGTGGAATTTCAGGATAAGGTGGTTATCGTAACAGGAGCTGGGAGTGGCATTGGCCGGGCTGTGGCTTTAATGTATGCCGGTTATGGGGCCCGGGTGGTCATTGCGGAACGAGACGAGGAAAAGGGACAGTGTACAGTAGAGCTTATCCGTAAAAAGGGCGGCGAAGCCTATTTCCACCTTACCGATGTAAGCCGGCCTCAGGATATCAGCTCACTCATCAATAAAACTGTGGAATTTTATGGGCGGATTGATATATTAATCAATAACGCTGGGCTTTCTCGCTGGAAGTCCCCTTATGAACTTACGGTGGAAGAGTGGGATGAAATTATCAATATCAATTTGCGCGGTGTTTTTCTGTGTGCTCGTGAGGCCGCCAAAGTGATGAAAAAACAGGGAGGCGGGTCCATTGTGAATATTGCCTCCACCCGGGCCCTGATGTCCGAACCTCATTCGGAGGCTTATGCGGCATCTAAAGGGGGGATACTGGCCTTAACCCATGCCCTGGCTCTTTCTTTAGCTCCCGATCGTATCCGGGTCAATGCCATTAGTCCAGGCTGGATCGAAACAGGCGATTATGATGCACTACGGGAGATAGACCACCTGCAGCATCCCGCAGGGCGTGTGGGAAAGCCTGAGGATATTGCCAGGGCCTGTCTCTATCTCACCAATCCCGCGAATGATTTCATTACTGGTACTAACCTGGTCATTGACGGAGGGATGACCCGTAAAATGCTCTATGAGCCATAGTTTTTGTAAAACCCTGTTTTGTGTTATATTATGTTTAAATCCTATTGCAATAATATAGTAAGGAGTGGCAGATATGAAGCGTATTGCAGTACTGACCAGCGGCGGAGACGCACCGGGCATGAATGCGGCCATTAGGGCAGTTGTGAGAACTGCCATCTATCATAATGTGGAAGTTTTTGGCGTGATGCGGGGGTACAGCGGTTTAATCCACGGTGAATTTGTGAAAATGGACCTTGGTTCTGTGGCCGACATTATCCACCGCGGGGGTACCATCTTACATACTGCTCGCAGCCAGGAGTTCCTTACAGAAGAAGGCCGGCAAAGGGCCGTGCAAAAGATGAAAGAAGCTGGGATAGAGGGTCTGGTGGCCATCGGCGGGGACGGAACCTTCCGGGGGGCCGCAGCCCTGGATAAACTGGGAATACCGACGATTGGTGTGCCCGGTACTATTGACAATGATATCCCCTGTACCAGCATGACCATTGGTTTTGATACCGTGGTAAATACGGTAGTTGATGCTATTAATAAGATCAGGGATACGGCAACCTCCCATGAGCGCATCTTTGTTATTGAAGTAATGGGAAGAAACGCAGGCTTTATTGCCCTGGCCGCAGGGCTGGCCGGGGGAGCGGAGTCCATCTTAATTCCCGAGATTCCTGCCGATGTGACAACTGTGGTGGATAACATCAGGCGGGGGCTGGCCCGGGGTAAGCGCCATAGTATCATCCTGGTGGCAGAAGGCGTCGGTGATGTACGGGAAATCACTGAGAAGATTACTAAACTTTCCGGTTTGGAAACCAGGTTGTCTATTTTAGGGTACATTCAACGGGGCGGGACACCTACAGCTCTGGACCGTATTCTCGCCAGCCGCATGGGAGCGGAAGCCGTAAGACTTCTCTTAAAAGGGGAGCGGGCAAAGATGATAGGAATCGCCGGAGAAGAAATCAAAAGCTTTGATATCCAATGGGCTTTACAGCAGAAAAAAGAGATTGACCAGGACCAGTACAACCTGGCGGGGATTTTGTCCATCTAATTGGAGGAGGCAGAAGCAAACATGAAAATAACCATCGCCCAGCTAAACCCGGTGGTTGGCGACATTGAGGGCAATATGGCCAGGCTTATAGATACATTGTCTCATTACAGCGGCGATACTGATTTAATTGTTTTTCCGGAACTGTTTCTTGCCGGTTATCCTCCACGGGACCTCCTGGAACGGGGCTCCTTCATTAATAAAATCCGGCTTGCCATCGATAAAATTGTGGTGGAGTCGGTGAAATTTTCGGAGACTGGACTGCTCTTTGGTGCGCCTATTACCTCAGGAGAAAATACGGGAAAAGGTCTCTATAATTCCGCCCTGCTGGTTTACCAGGGGAGGATATTATTAAGCCAGCATAAGTCCCTGCTGCCTACTTATGATGTTTTTGATGAAGCCAGGTACTTTGACCCTGCGCCGTCCATCCAAACCATTCCCTTCAAAGGGGAAACCCTGGGTATTTCTATTTGTGAAGATGCCTGGAACGACCCGGAACTGTGGCCGAAAAGAAAAATGTATGCCTTTGACCCCATTGAGGAACTGGCGGTCCAAGGCGCCAACCTCTTAATCAACATTTCCGCTTCTCCTTTTTATGTAGGAAAGGAGGAAATCAGATACAGGTTAATCCAAAACCATGCCCGCAAATATAAGATACCTTTCATCTATGTTAACCAGGTGGGAGCCAATGACGAACTGATTTTTGACGGGAGAAGTATAGCTCTCGATAAAAAGGGTGAGCCCTTGCTTGTTTGTAAAGCTTTTCAGGAAGAGATAAAGACTGTAGATACCGGTGAAAAGGGCATCCCCGGACTGTACAAGCCCCAGGGTAAAATTGAAGCCGTTTATCAGGCTTTGGTTTTAGGGGTTAGGGATTATATGAAAAAAAGCGGTTTCAACAAAGCTGTCATAGGCTTATCGGGTGGTATTGATTCGGCCCTGGTTTGCTGTATTGCCAAAGAGGCTGTGGGGGCGGAAAATGTCCTGGGAATATCCATGCCCTCACCTTACTCTTCACGGGGTAGTGTGGAGGATTCCAGAAAGCTGGCGGCCAACCTGGGTGTGGAATTTAGGGTGGTTCCCATCACAGGCATTTACCAGGCCTATTTAGACACACTAAAGGAGCATTTTGCGGGGCGAGAGGCAGATACCACAGAAGAAAACATCCAGGCCAGGATACGCGGTAATATTTTGATGGCCTTTTCCAATAAATATGGCTACCTTGTCCTGTCCACGGGAAATAAGAGTGAAATGGCTGTGGGCTACTGCACCCTCTATGGTGATATGAGCGGGGGGTTAAGTGTCATTTCCGACGTGCCCAAAACCATGGTCTATGAACTGGCTAAATTTATTAATCGTCACGGTGAGATCATACCCCAGGAGATTATTGACAAGGCGCCTTCCGCAGAATTGCGCCCCAACCAGACGGACCAGGACACGCTGCCGCCTTACCCGTACCTGGACAAAATCCTGCAATTGTACATTGAGGAAGGTTATTCAGCGCAAGACCTGGTTGAGGAGGGGTTTGATGCGGAGACAGTAAAATGGGTAATAAAAACTGTGGAAAAGAATGAATATAAAAGAAGACAGGCTGCCCCCGGTCTTAAGGTCAATACGAAAGCCTTTGGCACAGGACGCAGGATACCTCTTGCCGCTAAACGGGACAGCTAATCTAGATTAGGGAGTAGGAAAGTAGGTTGGATATGATGTCCCCATATCACGATTTCCTTGACCTGGGTATTGCCCAGTGGTTAAACGAAAAACTGGAGGCTATAGGAATTAAGGAGCCTACCGAAGTGCAAAGATCGGCTATCCCGGCCATTTTGGCCGGGAAGAATGTGATTGTCCAGTCACCTACAGGCACCGGCAAGACTCTGGCTTATCTGGCCCCCTTACTTACGAAAATTAATACTCAAACGAAGGATTTGGAAGTTTTGATTCTTGTACCTTCCAGGGAACTGGCCATGCAGGTGTTTAGGCAGCTTAAAGAAGTGGCGGATAACATAGGGGCTGTTCCTCTCATTGGCGGAGCTAATCCCGCCAGACAGCTGGAAGCCTTAAAAGAAAAGCCTAAATTGGCCGTAGGAACCCCCGGAAGGATAGCGGAGCTTTTGCAAAAGCGTAAAATTAACGGGCAGGCTGTCCGGGCCATTGTGGTGGATGAAGTGGATAAGATGCTGGAACAGGGGTTCATGGAGGATGTAAAAAAGGTCTTCAAGGCTACTCTTAAAACGCGGCAGGTTCTTTTTTTCTCAGCTACGGTTCCCCGGGAAGTTCTGGAGAATGCCGGGAGTTTCATGAATGAGCCCCAGTTTATTCAGACCAGGGAGAAAAGCCGTACGCCTGCCACTATCAAACATGTCTACTTTACGTGTGATGGGCGAAACAAAACCCAGACGCTTCTAAAGTTGTATCACATTTACCGTCCGAAAAAGGCCCTTGTCTTTATCAACCATAATGAAGGGGTGGGTCCTTTAACGGGGAGGCTGCAGGACCTAGGCCTCAATGCTGTAGGGCTCCATAGTGATTTAGCCCAGCCCCATCGTAAAGAAGTTCTGGAAAAATTCCGCCAGGGAAAGGCCGACCTCCTGGTAACAACGGATCTCCTGGCCAGGGGCATGGATATTCCGGGGGTAGATATCATCTTTAATTTTGATCTGCCAGTGGATGAAGAACACTATCTCCACCGGGTGGGACGCACTGGGAGGGCCGGTAAAAAGGGAACGGCCATCAGTTTTGTTACTGAGGAACAGAAATTCATTATGGCCAAATACCAGAAACTGCTGCAAACTTCCATTGAGCACATGGGACTTGCGGAAAACCGGGTCTTTCCCATAGACTACAGCAAAAAGAAAGAGAAAAAGCACCGCCAGCTTTATAGGAAAAAGGATGGTTAATGATGGAGAGGCAAGAAGACTGTTTATTTGTTTACGGTTCTCTGTTGACGGGTACCAATGATCCAGAGATCGACAGAATCATTCCCGCTTATTGCCGGTACATCGCTGAAGGCTATATTTTGGCAAAATTATACGACTTAGGGGAATATCCGGGAGCCATACCTTGTATGTGCCCTGAGGCTAAAGTCTATGGAAAAGTGTTTGAAGTATTAAATTTTGAAGAATGTATTAATGTCCTTGATGAGTACGAAGGCTATTATACCAATGATCTTAAAGCCAGTGAATTTATGAGAAGTAAGACCCCGGTGAGGCTATTGACTGGAGAAGATACGGTGATGGCCTGGGTTTACTATTATAACGGGGAAATTAAAGATGAACTCCAAATAATCTCGGGCAACTATGTGCAATATAAAAGAGATAAGGACAAAATTAGTCCTGCAATCTAAAGGAGTTATTTCATAGATGAAAGCAAGAATTAAAGGTATTTTATTGTCATGCCTAGGCTGGACGTTTATATTCTTAGGTATACTGGGCCTTTTTCTTCCTTTTTTACAAGGGATACTTTTTTTGCTGATAGGCCTATACATACTGTCCCATAATTCACTATGGGCTAAGAGAATATTACTCAAAATAAGATGGAGATTTCCCCGGTTAGCTGATAAAATTGATAAAGCGAAAGGGATCGCAAAGCGTTATATCAGGTTGAATTAGATGTATTTTGAGAGGAGTGGGTTAAGTGAACAGCAAAACTCTGCACAAGGTTAGTTATGGCATGTATCTGGTTAGTTCAAAAAAGGGGGAAAAATATAACGGGCAAATTGCAAATACCGTTTTCCAAATAACATCTGAACCCCCGACCATTGCTGTCAGTATAAACAAACAAAATCTTACCCATGAATTTATCAGGGAAAGTAAGGTTTTTACTGTAGCTATTTTAAATAAGGATGTTCCTATGACTTTTATCGGGTTGTTTGGTTTTAAAAGCGGCAGGGAAGTTGAGAAGTTTGAGGGGATAAAATACAGGCCTGGACAAACAGGGGTACCTATTGTCTTAGACTATAGTATCGGTTTTCTGGAAGCCCAGGTGATAGATGAAATAGATGTTGGCACCCATACCATTTTCCTTGGCAGGGTAATTGATGCTGATATCTTTGTAGATGAGGAACCTATGACTTATGCCTACTATCATGAGATTAAACGGGGAGCAGCACCCAAGACGGCTCCTACCTACATCGAAAATGTGTCACCGGGGGAAGTAGGGAGTGGGGGAAAATACAAATGTAACGTTTGCGGGTATGTTTATGATCAGGAGCAGGGTGATCCCGAGGCGGGCATTGAACCCGGCACTCCTTTTTCCCGGCTGCCTGCTGACTGGGTCTGTCCCATCTGTGGTGCAGGGAAACAGCAATTTAGCAAAGAAGATTAAAGTTTCCACGATTACCAAGGGGAATGGGGGTATCGCGGATTTGCAGCTTATTCTTTCTGAGGGAATATATAAGAGATGTCTTTATATAAGAATGTCTTTATATAAGAGATTGACAATAACCTGTGTCTCAGCTATACTATAAACAACACCTAATATATAATAATAGCAATGACGGGAAGCTGTTATATAATTTGCGTTACAGAGAGCCGGATTAGCTGGGAACCGGTACGGAAAGTATAACTCTCGTCCCCAAGCTGTTTATCTGAAAATTAGTAGGATAAACCGGTGGTAGCCGTTACCTACGAATGAAGTTGACTTCTTTATTTTGAGAAGTAAACAGGGTGGTACCGCGAGAATCCTCTCGTCCCTGACATATTTATGTTGGGACGGGAGGTTTTTTTTAACTTATATGCGAAAGGGGTGAGGAAAATTTCAGAGACCAGAGCGACCAAATTGCGCCAGTTGTTAAAGGAGCCGGGCGCCCTTGTCATGCCAGGGGCTTATGATGCTCTAACCGCGAAAATCATTGAAAATGTTGGCTTCAAGGCAGTTGTTATGGGAGGGTATAGTATTGCTGCTTCACGTCTCGGACAACCTGATGTGGGTTACCTGTCCATGACGGAGATGGTGCAGGCCATAAAGACCATTGCTGATGCTGTAGAACTGCCCGTGGTAGCTGATGGGGACACGGGCTATGGGAATGCCTTAAGTGTACGCCGTACTGTCCAGGAATACGAGAAGTCCGGAGCTGCCGCGGTTATTTTTGAGGACCAGGTTTGGCCCAAGCGCTGCGGCCATATGGAAGGAAAGGAAGTTATCCCCAAAGAAGAACATGCCCAGAAGATAAGGGCTGCGGTGGAAGCAAAAAGTAATCCTGATCTTTTAATTGTGGCCAGGACTGATGCCCGGAGTGTCCTGGGACTCAAGGAGGCCATTGAACGGGGGAAGCTATACCTGGAGGCAGGTGCGGAAGCTTTATTTATTGAAGCGCCCCAGAACGAAGAGGAGTTGGCCCAGATAGGCAGGGCCTTTCCAGAAACTATTCTAGTGGCCAATATGATTGAAGGAGGAAAAACGCCCTGTCTTACACCCCAGAGGTTAGCAGAGTTGGGTTTTAAAATCGTTTTTTGGCCCTGTACTGCTTTATACACTATAGCCCGGGCTTTCACAGAAGTGCTGACGGTTTTAAAAACAACAGGCACCACTGAAGCTTATCGGGAAAGAATGATGAGTTTTACGGAATTTAATCAACTGATTGGACTTCCCGGGTTTCAAGAACTGGAAAAAAAGTATAACCACAAATAAAAACGGAGGTATCCAAGATGAGGAAAAGAAAAAATATTATGAAAGCTGTATTAATAATTATCTTAGCCGTATCCTTGGTTTTATCGGCAGGCTGTGGCGGCAAGGCCCCGCAGGCAAACGCCCCGGCTAAAAGCCCTGAAAAAATTGTGGTGAAGCTGGCCCATAATCTACCCATAACCCACCATTTGGCCCGTGGTATGGAAAGTTTCGCCAAAAAGGTAAGTGAAAAATCCCAGGGCAAGATTCAAATTGATATTTATCCTTCGGGGCAGCTTCACAATGACAAGAGTATGAATGATGCCATTATGACGGGTGGCATCGATATGGGACTGAACTCAACCGCCATGTGGTCCTCCGTGATTCCTGCTATGGAAATCTTTGATGTACCTTTTCTCTTTCCCAGTTATGACAGGATCAAGAAAGCTTTGGATGGCGGCGTAGGGGAAAAACTTTCCAAGGAGATGGAGAAGAAGGGTGCTAAGGCCTTAATTTGGGCCGACTATGGTTTTGTACAATTTGCTAATAATAAAAAACCTATCACCAAGCCAGAGGACTTTAAGGGACTGAAGTTACGCGGTTATGGCGAGCTTCCCTCCGAAACTATCAAGGCCCTGGGAGCAGCGCCTGTGACCATGGGCAGTGGAGAAGTGTACATGGCTATCCAGCGTGGTACCATTGACGGGCAGACTTCTGGTACCACAGCAATGTATGACCGTAAGATGTATGAGGTGACTAAGTATCTTACTATGACAAATCATGCTTTCCCTGAATTTGTCCTGGCTGTTAACCTCAAGTTCTGGAACAGCCTGTCCGAGGAAAATCAAAAGATTATCCAGGCTGCTGCCGATGAAGTACGCGATGAAATTCGTGCCGGTACGAAAAGCGAGGACGAGAAAGCTTTAAATCTTCTGAAGGAAAAAGGTATGCAGGTATATGTAGTTCCTGAAAGTGAAATAGGCGTCTGGCAAAAGGCCACCGAGCCTGTACAGGCTATCTTCGTTCAGAGGGCTGGGGCCCTGGGACAGGAACTGATTGACATTTGTAAAAGCGTTAAATAAGTGAATGTAGCAAGGACTTTCCCCAATGGGGAAAGTCCTTGTATCCAAAGGGGGAAGACTAGTTGCGTAAAGTAGTTGCTTATCTTGATAAAGTTGTCCAAGGATTGACCTCTGTGGCCACTGCACTGGCGGGAACTTGTATTATCCTTACTGTTTTAATTGTCTGTTATGAGATTTTGATGAGAGGATTTTTTAACGCACCTACGGAATGGTCTATTGAATTTTCCGTTTACCTGGTTTTAGTGAGCGGTTTTCTCGGTTTAGCCGCAGCCCTCGCTGATGATAAACATATTAAAGTTGACCTTTTAACATCTTTAATGCCTCCTAAGGCAAATAAAACCCTGGGTGTTATGGTTTCATTGGCTGGTTTAATTTTTTCTTTTGTCCTACTTATTGAAGGCTGGGAAATGATGGCCTCCTCTTATGAATTAGGGAGAACTTCTACCAGTACCCTTCGTATTCCCCTTTATCTTCCCCAGGCTGCAGTGCCTTTGGGGGCCCTGCTCCTTACTTTGCAGTTTATCAGGAAAATCGTAAAGGATCTTGTTGAATTATTTACTAAAGATACTTCCCCCACAAAAGCCCGGGTTGAAGGTTAGGAGGGATATAATGACTTTCGTGTTTGTCCTGGTATTACTGGTACTGCTCTTATTTGGTTTACCCGTGGCTTTTAGTTTAGGTGCCACTGGTTTGGCAGGAATGTATTTTATGATTGGCGGAACGAAATCCTTCTCCCAGATACCGTTAATCGCTTACAAGTCACTGGATGACTTTGTTTTAGCCGCCATTCCCCTGTATATTTTGATGAGTCAAATACTCTTAACCGGGAAAGTGGGAAATGACTTATATGAGGTAGGAAGTAAGTGGCTCAGGCACTTGCCGGGGGGGTTGGGTGTGGCCACAATAATGGCTTGTGCAGTTTTTGCGGCTATTGCCGGTTCCAGTGTAGCTACAGCCGTAACCATCGGTGTTGTAGCTATCCCTGAGATGATTGCTCGTGGTTATGACAAAAAAACAGTTTTAGGTCTGGTAGCCGCCGGTGGAACCCTGGGTATCCTTATTCCTCCCAGTATACCAATGATTATTTATGGCTCTATTACGGGAGAATCGGTAGGTAAATTATTCATGGCCGGAGTAGTACCGGGTATTCTTTTAACAGCTATGTTTATTCTCTTTATAGTATTGATTTCCGCAAAAAAACTGCCGCCCCAGCCGCCGGCTCCATGGTCAGAGCGTATTACAGCTTTGCGTAAATCTATGTGGGGGTTGTTCCTGCCCATCCTGGTAATTGGCGGGATTTACACAGGAGCTTTTACTCCCACAGAAGCCGCAGCAGTAGGAACCCTGTACAGCTTTATTATCACCTTTTTTATTTACCGGACTTTAAGCTGGCGTGACCTGCCGGGCATTATCAAGGAAACTGTGAAAACTAATGCGATGATCCTGGCCATCATGATTGGTGCCATGATTTTTGGGTATGTTCTAACAATTTTACGGATTCCCCAGCACCTTACGGAATTTGCTGCAGGGTTAAATGCTAACCGCTGGCTTATACTTCTTTCTATTAATATCCTGCTTCTCATCCTGGGGTGTTTCCTGGAAACAGTATCTATTATTCTGATTACCCTGCCCATTCTTTTCCCAATCATTGTCAACCTGGGGTTTGATCCTATCTGGTTTGCCGTCATAATGGTGATTAATATGGAATTGGCCTTAATCACACCACCGGTAGGAATGAATCTCTTTGTCATTCAGGGGATAAGTCCCCGGACTACTATGTCGGAAATATTACGGGGGGTAGTGCCCTTTGCCTTGTTGATGGTTGCCACTATTCTTATCATGGCTTATCTGCCTGGAATTGCTACCTGGCTGCCCAATTTGGTAAAATAATGTAAATGACAAAATAAAAGGGTATGCTTTAGCGTTCATTGGTGAAACGTAAAGCATACCCTTTGGTTTTATATTTTCTCAGGAAAAGTATAATCTAATTAATCGGAAGTCGGAAAGCGGATGTCGGAAATCGAAGCGGCATAGCTGCATTTTATCCTTGGGCCGTATAATCCTTATCTATAGTGATAATGCAGAAGAAATAGGGGTGTTTCTCTTGCACCTTTCTGGTGATGGCTTTGCGGAGCTCCTTTTCTTCCTCTTTACTCATCCCGCTTTTGACTACCACATCAAAGATAAGGTTTTCTTTTTCGTTTTTGCCCACGATACGGAAATCATGGAAGGACTGTACCTGGGGAAATTCTTGTAAAATCTGGGCTACTTCTTCCTGCATCCTCATTAATTCTTCCGAATCAACGTTGACAGGATCCATATGAATGGTGAGAACAATCCCCAGTTCTTTGGAAACCTGGCGTTCCACATGGTCGATGAGTTCATGGAGTTCCATAATGTCTCTGTTAGAAGGAACTTCGGCGTGTATGGAAGCCATATGCCGGCCGGGGCCGTAGCTGTGCACGATTAAATCATGGACACCGGTTATTCCCTCATAACTGAGGACTTTTTTGGTGATGTTCTCCACCAGTTCCTGCTCAGGGACTTCTCCCAGCAGGGGACTAATGGTTTCTTTCGTCAGGGAAATACCGGAATAGAGAATAATACCGGAGACAATGATTCCTACATACCCGTCCAAGGGGAAGGAGGTCCATAAAGAAGCCAGGAGAGACAGACCAATGCAGCCTGTAGAAATCATATCGCTGAGGCTGTCGAAGGAAGTGGCGGAAAGGGCTTGAGAATCGATGGCCCTGGCCAGGTAACGGTTAAAGAGAGAGAGCCAGCCTTTAGTTAAGATAGCAAAGATGATAATAAGAAAAGCGGGCAGGCTGAAGGTCACCGGAACGGGGTGGAGAATGCGGTCAAGGGAAGACTTAATCAGTTCATAACCTACCAGTATGACGAGAAAAGAAACAATTAAGCCTGCAATGTATTCCAGGCGGCCGTGACCAAAGGGGTGTTCTTCGTCGGCAGGTTTGCCGGCCAGCCTAAATCCTAAAATAGTGACCAGGGAAGAGGCCACGTCTGTTAAATTATTAAAGGCATCACCGATAAAGGCAATGCTGTTTAAGGCCAGACCAGTAGTCAATTTTACGGCGAAAAGGAGGAGGTTAGCCAGGATACCTACCACGCCTCCCAGGTAGCCGTACTTGGAACGGACTTCAGGTTTTTGTGTTTTTTGATAGTCTCGGATGAAAGCTTTGACCAGGAATTGGCTTAACAAAAGGATCACCTCGTAAAACAATTTTTTCCTGAAATATCATACTATAAAAGGCAGGAAAAGGCCAATAATACAGAATACAGCCGAAAATATGAAGGGAAAAAGGAGTTTATCGAGAAGTATATTTAACGTCTAACTACCAGATGAAGGAGATGCTTTATGAAATCTTTTCAGGAAATCAAAGAGGCAGTTCTCAATCACCCGGTTAAGAAAATCATAGCCGTAGCCGCTGCTGATGATGAAGATGTGCTGGAGGCTGTAAAAGTGGCCCGGCAGATGAAACTGACTGAACCAATTCTCATCGGCGATGAGACAAAAATCCGTAAAATAGCGGATGATGTAGCCTTTGATTTGACTGGGATACAGGTCATTCACGAACCGGACCAGTTCCAGGCTGCCCGTAAAGCTGTGGGCAAGATTCGTGGAGGCGAGGCCCATATCATCATGAAGGGATTAATCGGTACAGCTCCCTTCCTCAAAGCCATCCTGGAAAAGGATGTGGGCTTAAGGACGGGCATTGTTCTCAGTCATGTAGCTTTATTTGAAGTTCCCCACTTCTCCCGTTTACTGCTGGTTACCGATGCTGCTATGAATATTGCACCTGGTCTTCCGGAGAAGGTACAAATTATCCAGAATGCCTTACAGGTCACGAAAAAATTAAACATAAACCATCCCAAAACGGCGGCGGTATGTGCAGTGGAAACTGTAAACCAGGATATGCCGGCCACTGTGGATGCTGCGCTTTTAGCGAAAATGAGTGAACGGGGCCAGATCAAAGGGACTATTATTGATGGACCCCTGGCCCTGGATAATGCTGTTTCCCTGGAGGCCGCCAGGCACAAAGGTATTAAGAGCCCCGTTGCTGGTGAGGCTGACATTATTTTAGTGCCCGATATTGAAGCGGGTAATATTATGTATAAGACACTGGTCTACCTGGCCAATGCCGATAATGCCGGGGTAGTAATGGGTGCCCTGGCTCCCATTGTGCTTACTTCTCGTGCCGATACGGCCGAGGCCAAGCTGAATTCTATCGCCTTGAGCATGCTGCTGGCCCAAGGGGATGAATAAAAATAAGAGGAGACGGATAAGATGGAGAACTATAAAATCCTGGCCATTAACCCGGGCTCAACATCTACGAAGATTGCTGTCTTTGTTAATGAAAACCTGGTCTTTGAGAAAACGTTGCGTCATAGTACGGAGGAACTGGAGAAGTTCCCGCAGGTGGCCGACCAGTTTTTATTCCGCATGGAGGTAATTACTTCTTCCCTGGAGGAAGCCCAAATTCCCCTCAGCAGCCTGCAGGCTGTAGTGGGCCGGGGGGGATTACTCAAACCGATTAGCGGCGGAACTTATCTTGTCAATGAAGCCATGTGTCATGATTTGAAGCATGCCCAAAAGGAACATGCATCTAACCTGGGTGCCCTGATTGCCAGAGAGATAGGCGAGAGGTTTGGCATCCCTGCCTTTATTGTAGACCCCGTCGTGGTAGACGAGATGGAGCCCCTGGCCAGGGTATCGGGGATGAAAGGGGTTGAGCGTAAAAGCCTTTTCCATGCCTTAAACCAGAAAGCCATTGCCCGGAAGGCAGCAGCGGCCCTAAACAAAAAATACGAAGAATCTCATTTGATCATAGCTCACTTGGGCGGCGGCATCTCCGTAGGCGCTCATCAAAAGGGCAGGGTAATTGACGTTAATAATGCTTTAGACGGGGATGGACCTTTTTCCCCGGAACGTTCCGGCGGAGTTCCCGTAGGCAGTATTGTAGAAATGTGCTTTGCACAGGGCTTGAGCCGCAATGAAGTATATAAATGTATTGTGGGGCGGGGGGGCCTGGTGGGTTATCTGGGTACTAACGATGCCCGGGTTGTGGAAGAGATGATCAGACAGGGAAATGAAGAAGCCCGCCTGGTTTATGAGGCCATGGCTTATCAGGTAGCTAAAGAGATTGGCAGTTGTGCTGCGGTGCTGAAAGGAAAAGTGGAGGCTATTGCCTTGACGGGCGGCCTGGCTTATTCCCAGATGCTAACGAACTGGATAAAAGAAAGAGTGGAGTTTATTGCTCCTGTAATGATCTTCCCCGGTGAAGGAGAAATGGAAGCCCTGGCAGAAGGGGCCTTACGGGTTTTACGGGGGATAGAGGGCTATAAAGAATATCGATAGTGTTTCACTAAACGAAACACTGTTTTACATCGTAAATTATTTTTAGCTTTCTTAGGTTATGTCAGAATTCAGAGGAGGATTAAGTCGATACTTATGGAAATATTATAGCGGTAATCTCAAATTTGAAGGAGGATTATCGATGATTCTTGGACACATCAAAAATTTGGATGTAGAAAAAGGTGCCTTCTCACCTACGCTGGTTAAAGGTCTGGCATACCTGGCTAACACTGATTTCTCCACCCTGGCGCCAGGACGCTATGAGCTGGACGGTGATAAGATGTTTGCCCTGGTCCAGGACAATCAAACCCAGCCTAAAGCCGAGCGTAAAGCGGAAACCCACGAAAAGTATATTGATGTCCAGTATATAGCAGAAGGTATCGAGGTGATGGGGTATGCTTTAAAATCCCCGGAGCATGAAATAAAAGAAAATCTCCTGGCAGAGAAAGATGCTATCTTCTATAAAACGGTGCAGGGTGAGATCGATCTGGTTGTATCTAAAGGCATGTATGCTATATTCTTCCCCCATGATGTCCACCGTCCCGGCTGTATGTTCGGGACAGAGTCCTGCAAAGTTAGAAAAGTTGTGCTTAAAATAGCTGTTAGTACACTTTAAAGTAAAGCGACCGGCCATCCTTTTGGCCGGTTGAATTTTTATAAAATGTACGACTATTTTAATGATATCGTTGTATAGTTGTAAAATTGTATACAAAATTACAACTTTTGCTATTTGCTTATATTTCTTACAATGTTATATAAAAGTTTATGTATAATTAGTATTGGAATAATTTATTAAAAAGGAGCTAGATCTTATGGGTAAAAAGATGAAGACCATGGACGGGAATACAGCTGCGGCCTATGTGGCTTACGCTTTTACGGAAGTGGCCGCCATTTATCCCATCACACCTTCCTCAACCATGGCGGAAGTTGTAGATGAATGGAGCGCTCATGGTCAAAAGAACATCTTTGGGCAGACAGTGAGGGTAGCTGAACTGCAATCCGAAGCGGGAGCAGCCGGTGCAGTCCACGGTTCTTTATCTGCCGGTGCTCTCACCACGACTTTTACGGCATCACAGGGGCTCTTGCTCATGATTCCCAATATGTACAAGATAGCGGGGGAACTCCTGCCCGGGGTCTTTCATGTAAGTGCCCGTGCCGTGGCCAGCCATGCTCTTTCTATCTTTGGCGACCATTCCGATGTGATGGCCTGCAGGCAGACAGGCTTTGCCCTTTTGGCCTCCGGCAGTGTCCAGGAAGTAATGGACCTGGGGGGAGTCGCCCATTTAACAGCCATCAAATCCCGGGTGCCTTTTCTCCATTTCTTTGACGGGTTTAGAACCTCCCATGAGATTCAAAAGATTGAAGTCATTGACTACGAGGATTTTGCCAAATTAGTTGACTATCAAGCCATTAAGGACTTCCGGGACAGAGCTTTGTCGCCGGAGCATCCCTATACGAAAGGTACGGCGCAGAACCCCGATATTTTCTTCCAGGCCCGTGAGGCCTCCAACCCCTATTACGAGGCTGTCCCTGACCTGGTAGAAGCCTATATGGCTGAAATCAGTAAACTGACCGGCCGGGAATACCATCCTTTTAATTACTACGGTGATCCCGAGGCTGAACATGTTATCGTAGCCATGGGTTCTGTTTGCGAAACCGTCGAGGAAACCGTTGACTACTTAAGGGCCCAAGGTGAAAAGGTCGGTGTCATTAAGGTACATCTTTACAGGCCGTTCTCTGCCAAGTATTTCTTCAATGTCTTGCCCAAGACTGTAAAGAGAATTGCCGTTTTAGACAGGACCAAGGAGCCAGGCGCGCTGGGTGAACCTCTCTACCAGGATGTATGCACCCTGTTCTTTGGCAAAGAAAATGCGCCCCTCATTGTGGGCGGCCGTTATGGCCTGGGTTCCAAAGATACCACACCAACCCAGATAAAAGCTGTTTTTGATAATCTTAAAGAGAATACCCCTAAGAACCGCTTTACCATTGGTATTGTGGATGATGTAACCTTCACCAGCCTTTCTTTGGGGAAGAAGATCAATACTGCCCCCGAGGGTACCACGCGCTGCAAGTTCTGGGGCTTTGGTTCCGACGGAACAGTAGGGGCCAACAAAGATGCCATTAAAATTATCGGCGACAACACAGGCCTCTATGCCCAGGCTTACTTCGCCTATGATTCCAAGAAATCCGGCGGGGTGACCATCTCTCACCTGCGGTTCGGTAAGAAACCCATCAGATCCACTTACCTCATTGATGAAGCAGACTTTATTGCCTGCCATAAACAGTCTTATGTCAACCAGTACCAGGTTCTGGAAGGCTTAAGAGAAGGCGGGACTTTCCTCCTGAACTGCAACTGGAAACCCGAAGAACTCTCGGAGAAGCTGCCGGCGGACATGAAAAAGTACCTGGCAGAAAATAAAATAAATTTCTATATCATCGATGCCGTGGATATCGCCGCTAAACTGGGCTTAGGCGGCAGGATTAATATGGTCATGCAGGCTGCCTTCTTTAAATTGGCCAATGTTATTCCCATTGATGACGCCATTACATACCTGAAAGATGCCATTGAAAAAACCTACGGTAAAAAAGGCGATGCCATCGTGGAAATGAACCAGGCTGCCGTAGATAAGGCTCTGGAAGCTCTGGTTAAAGTCGATGTTCCCGCCAGCTGGGCTGAAGTCAGCCTGGAGGAGGCCGCTGCCACCAGGGATGTGCCGGAATTTATCCAAAAAGTCGTGGAGCCTATGAACGCCCAGCAGGGCGACAAGTTGCCCGTCAGTGCCTTTGTGGGACGGGAAGACGGTTCCTTCCCCCATGGTACTTCTGCTTACGAGAAACGCTGCATTGCCATCGAGGTGCCGGAATGGCAGGTGGATAATTGCATCCAGTGCAACCAGTGCGCTTATGTCTGTCCCCACGCCGCCATCAGGCCTATGCTGCTGAATGAAGAGGAACAGGCCAGGGCACCCCAGGGCTTTGTTACTAAAAAAGCTGTTGGTAAGCAGCTGGAGGGATTGGCCTATCGCATACAGGTCAGTCCTCTGGATTGTACCGGCTGTGGCAGCTGTGCCCAAACCTGCCCTGCTAAACAGAAGGCCCTGGTGATGAAGCCGGTGGCCGAAATGGTGGAAAAGGAAGCTGCCAACTGGGAATATGCTACTACCGTTGCCTGTAAGGAAGGACTCTGGAACCTCCACACTGTCAAAGGCAGCCAGTTTGCCCAGCCTCTCCTGGAATTCTCCGGGGCCTGTGCCGGTTGTGGTGAAACACCTTATGCCAAACTGGTTACCCAGCTCTTTGGCGACAGAATGATTATTGCCAATGCTACAGGCTGCTCCTCTATTTGGGGAGCCTCCGCCCCCAGCACACCTTATTGTACCAATGCTAAAGGGCAGGGCCCGGCCTGGGCTAACTCCCTCTTTGAAGACAATGCCGAGTATGGCTATGGTATGGTCCTGGCCATTAAGCAGATTCGGGAAAAAATAGCCGATCTCATGCAGGGGGCTTTAGCAACGGATATTCCAGAAGAATTGAAAGAGGCCTTCAAACTCTGGTTGGCCGGTAAAGATGAGGGCAATGCTTCCAAGGAGGCTAAAGCCAAACTCCTGCCTTTACTGGAAAAATATGCTAACCTCTCTGTGGTTCAAGAAATTGCCGAGAAGAAGGATTACCTGGTGAAGCCTTCCAACTGGGTCTTTGGCGGCGACGGCTGGGCTTACGATATTGGCTACGGCGGTCTGGATCATGTGCTGGCCTCCGGCGAAGATATCAATATCCTGGTCTTTGATACAGAGGTTTACTCCAATACGGGCGGCCAGTCCTCCAAGGCCACACCTGCAGCGGCGGTAGCCAAGTTTGCCGCTTCCGGTAAAAAAGTGAAGAAGAAAGACTTGGGCATGATTGCCGCCACATATGGTTATGTTTACGTAGCCCAGGTAGCCATGGGCGCAGACCAGAATCAGCTGATTAAAGCCTTGACGGAAGCGGAAGCTTATAAAGGTCCATCTTTGATTATTGCTTATGCTCCCTGTATCAACCATGGTTTGAAGCTGGGCATGGGCTGCACCCAGCAGGAAGAAAAACGGGCCGTGGAGGCCGGGTACTGGCACCTCTACCGCTATAATCCCGAACTGAAGAAGCAGGGCAAGAATCCTTTCGTGTTAGATTCCAAGGAACCCACGGCTTCTTTCCGGGAATTCTTAATGGGAGAAGTACGTTATTCCTCGCTTCTTAACACTTTCCCGGAAACTGCAGAAGCCCTCTTTGCCAAGGCGGAAGAGGATGCCAAAGAAAGATACGAGACTTATAAGCGTATGGCTCAGGGTTAATCAGATATAGAGAAATGGACACAGTTCAAAAGGTAACACAATAAAAAAGAGAAAGCCGCAGGGTAAGTTTCATCTTGCCAGGCGGCTTCTCTATTTTTATAACAAAACATTTGCGACAAAAGAGAACCGTCCCCGTGTCGCATAACAAAACATTTGCGACAAAAGAGAAGAACGAAATCGCTAGCACGATGGCTCTTGGTAAATTTTTCTGCAATAAAATTTCGATAAAAAATGAAAAAGTA
>JAIHAN010000031.1 GCA_020054815.1 Peptococcaceae bacterium
ATCCCGAACACGGCAGTTAAGCCCTTCAGCGCAGATGGTACTTGGCCTTAAGGCCTGGGAGAGTATGTCGTTGCCAGGATTATTTAATTTAAAGAGAGATTCGTAATCGAGTCTCTCTTCTTTTGTATTTATTTATTAAAATTCGGAGATAACTTCTTGACGGTTATTCTGTCACAGTCTAAAATAATATATAATATTACAACATTACAAAAATACCTAATATTGTGGAGGGATGTGTTGTGGCGTTAGTTACTTTAAAAGAAATCCTGCAAAAACATGACGGGGCAGTTGGCGCTTTTAGTACATATGACTTATACACTGCTCTTGGGCTTATCCAGGGGGCGGAAAAAGCCGGCTTGCCTGTAATTGCCATGTTAGGAGCCCCTGTCATTAACAAACCGGGGAATGAATATATTGGTGAACTGCTGGTGACCATGGCCCACAGAGCTAGTGTGCCTGTTTGTGTCTTTTTAGATCATGCCAAAGATTTTGCTACCTGTATGAAAGCTATTAAACTGGGCTTTAGTGCTGTGATGATTGACGGCTCCCATTTAAGTCTGGCAGAGAATATTGAAATAACCAACAAAGTTACGGAAGCTGCCCACAGTGTGGGAGTGTCGGTAGAAGCCGAAGTAGGCGCCTTAGCTGGCTTAGAGGATGGCGAAGAAGTGAAAGCAGCCAAGATGACCAATCCAGAGCATGTATCCCAATTCCTGGCTGCAACGCAAGTAGATGCATTGGCTGTATCTATCGGCAATGCCCATGGACTGTATAAAGGCGAACCCAAACTGGATTTTGACCTCTTAAAGAAAATTGGGGGCATCTGCAATGTTCCCCTGGTTCTCCATGGCGGTACAGGGTTAACTTTAGAGCAATTTGCCAAAGGGGTCCAGTTGGGTATTAAGAAAATCAATATTGGTACAGAAATTAAAAAGACCTATATGGAAGCTTTCATTAAAACTCACGAAAAGAATGTAGATGCCTGGGATATGGTTGGTGTGCCTCAAGCCTGCAAGAATGAAGTTGCTGCTGTGGTGCAGCAGAATCTGGAGTTCTTTGCCCTTAAGTGGAAAGACCTCTGTTAACTTTAACGGGAGAGGTGACAGCACATGGCAAGATTAAAAGGAAACTTGATGGTTGGCCAGTCAGGCGGACCCACACCTGTGATTAACGCCAGTTTGGCCGGGGTCATCAGCGAGGCCAAAAAAATACCGGAAATAGAAAACATTTACGGTCTTTTTCACGGGATAGAGGGTGTGTTTACAAAACAAGCCTATAATCTATCAAAAGAGTCTGATGAGTTAATCAATAAATTGTTATATACGCCTGCCTCCATTTTAGGCAGCTGCCGCTATAAGCTGAAGGACAATGATTATCCCAAAATCCTGGAATTTTTTAAAGCTAATAATATAAGATACTTTGTCTATATCGGCGGTAATGACAGCATGGATACCTGCAACAGGATTTCCAAACTGGCCCAGATTGAGAATTATGAAATGCAGGTGGTGGGTATTCCAAAGACCATCGACAATGACCTTCCTTATACCGATCATTGTCCGGGTTTTGGCAGTGCAGCCAGGTTTGTGGCTCTCAGTACCATTGACTCCGGCCGTGACCTGGAGTGCATGAGTACTTTTGATGATGTGGCCATTTTTGAAGTGATGGGGCGCCATGCCGGCTGGCTGGCAGCCGCCAGTGCCCTGGCCAAAAAAGTGCCTGAGGATGCACCCCATCTTATCTATTTACCCGAGCGTACTTTCTCTATGGAGAAGTTCCTGAGAGATATCAAAGCAGTCCATCAAAATTTAGGCTATGTTTATGTTATTATTTCCGAAGGTATTAGAGACGAATCCGGCGAGTTTATCGGTGCTCAGTCTGCCGTTACCGATGCCTTCGGCCATAAGGCCATCGCTACCGGAGACGGACCGGGCAATTATCTTGCCAAAATTATTAATAAAGAACTAGGCTTAAAAACACGCTGCAATAGACCGGGAACCATTCAACGCTCCCTGGCTGCGGTAGCCTCCCGCACTGATATCGATGAAGCTTTCCGGGCTGGAAGTGCCGGTGTCCGTTATCTGGCTGAAGGCATTACCGATATTATGGTAACTCTGGAGAGAGTCCAGGGAACTGAATATTGCTGTGAAACAGGATACGTGCCTCTGGAAAAAGTAGCCAATATCGAAAATTTTATGCCAGACTCCTTCATTAATCAAGAGGGGAACTTTATTACGGACGAATTCCGTAAATACTGTCTGCCACTGCTCGGTGATCCATTACCCGAGTACGCAAGGCTTATAGGCAAACCTTTTAGTTTAAAATAGAATTCCTCATCCCCAACCTCCCAATTAACCGGGACTCCAGTAAGTCATATGCTTACTGGAGTCTTTGTCTTGCCAAAAGATGAAAGTTATGGGTATATTATTCTTAACCGCGAATATAAGGAGGAGAGACCATGGGGAAAGAAGGTCGGGAAAGGATTAAAGAAAAACTACAGGAATTGTTAGACGTAATTAAAGGAGAGGTTGCCGAAGAAAGCAAAGAAATTAGAAACAATGTACTCACCACGGTAAATGAGATTAAAGCCACGGTTGAAGAAAAATGGCAGGATATTGAGGATAATTCCAAAGAGTCTCTTGACAAACTGGTCGATAAACTGGATGCCAGGGCTTTGAAAACCCTTTATACCGTTCAGGATAAATACAGCGAAGGATTAAAAATGACGGAGGAATTTAAGAAGACGGTTGTAAGTAAATGGCAGGATATTGAAGAAACCGTAAATAATATGAAACGTGAATTGGAGGGCAAAGCTTTAAAAACCCAGTATACCATTGAGGAAAAAGTATCCCAAGGCCTGGAGAAAAAAGATGAGGTTGTGGTTAAAACTGCCGATGTCCTGGTGGATACCATTGAAAAAGTAAAATGTGCCATCACCACCGGCGGGTGTGAGAAAAAGAAAAAAGAAGAATAAAGATTCGTAATTGAGAACACCACTTTCATAAGTGGTGTTTTACTCTGCTTATATAAGCGAACTCACAAAATAACTAATTTCTTGAATTAACAAGAAAAAACAAATATAATGTCATTAAGCAATGTTGTAATATTATTATTTTTAAAAGGAGGTGGGAACATGGATATGATGAATGCAAGCCCCTTGCACTATCAAATTACCCAGGAATTGCGCGAAGAACTAAAACAGGGACGATGGAAGGCCGGAGAGCTTTTTCCCACCGATAAACAGTTTATGGAGAAGTATGGTGTCAGCAGCACCACTGTGCGCCGCGCCATTTACGAACTCGTGAAGGAAGGCTGGCTGGAGCGCAAACCGGGCAAAGGCACTTTTGTGAAAAGTGAAATGACCGAGACTTTACAAAGATTAACAGGGTTTTTCGAGGAAATGGTAAACAAGGGGCTAACCCCGAGTGCAAAAATTATTAAGATGCAGCCCGTTACGGTCACAGCGAAACTCCTGGAACAAGTGCCGGAACTCAAAGAGTTTAACAGGGATAAGCTTTTTTGTATTACCAAAGTGCAAAAGATGAATAACCTGCCTGTGGCTTATATTCACAGCTACTGGCCCTGCGAGATTGGGGAAGAACTGGCTAAACATGACTTGACAAAACAGGGTATGTACCAGGTTGTTTCAGGTATGGGTATTATGCTGGAAGAAGCAAACCAGATTATCTCTGCTACTGTAGCGAAAAAGGAGATCGCTAAAGCTTTGGAAGTAACCGAGGGCTCACCTCTCCTGGAGATGCGGCGGATTGTCTATAACGATAAGAAAACCCTGGAGGTTTCAGTAAATTATTACCGGGCCGACCGTTATAAATATCATGTTAAATTGAAATGGAATGATATTTCCAGTAAAGAAGGCATGATTTTTAATATAGAATGAGGGCTTGCCATTGATGCAGGCCTTTTTTTAGTTGGTAGTTGGTAGTTGGTAGTTGTTTGTTGTTAGTTGGTAGTTGTTAGTTGGCAATAGTCGGATATCGTTTGTTAGTTTTATATTATAAAAGTATTAATTTATACTTAATTTTTATAGTTGACGGGCTAAAACCTAAAAACTATAATAAAGATGACAAATAAGTAATATTACAATATTTCCGACGATAACACACAATACAACATACATAACAGGAATGGCCGAAGGGAGTGGATTTTTTGGCTGGGGTAAAATTAGAGGGCGTAGCCAAGCACTTTAAAGGTGCTGTAGCTGTAGCAGAATTTAACCTGGATATAAAAGACGGAGAATTTCTTGTTTTGGTTGGTCCTTCCGGATGCGGAAAGAGTACCACTCTCCGTATGGTAGCAGGACTGGAAGAACCAACATATGGCCGCATCATGATTGGCAATAAAGATGTTACCAAGCTGGAACCTAAGGACAGGGATATCGCCATGGTCTTTCAGGACTATGCCCTTTATCCCCACATGAATGTGTACCATAATTTAGCCTTTGGCCTCAAGTTAAGAAAAATGCCCAAAAACGAGATTGAGGAAAGGGTTAAGATGGCTGCCGAGATTCTAAGCATTTCTCATCTTTTGGAGCGTTATCCCCGTCAATTATCAGGGGGCCAAAGGCAGCGGGTAGCCTTAGGAAGGGCTATTGTCCGGAATCCTCAAGTGTTTCTTATGGATGAGCCCCTCAGTAACCTTGATGCCAAGCTGCGTGTGCAAATGCGGGCAGAGCTTGTAAAACTGCAAAGAAGACTAAAGACCACCACAATTTATGTCACCCATGACCAGACAGAAGCCATGACCATGGGTGACCGGATTGTCGTAATGAAAGACGGGTACATCCAGCAGGTAGGTACTCCGGAAGAAATCTATCATGAGCCTGCCAACCTTTTTGTCGCTGACTTTGTGGGATCACCCAGCATGAATTTCCTGGAGGGCGAACTCTGTACGGAAGAAGGATGTATCTGGTTTAAAGCCCAGGGAATTCGCGTCAATTTAAGAAACAGTCTTAATTTGGAAGAACTCAATGAAAATAAAGTAGTACTTGGTATTAGACCTGAAGATATCTATCTCCACAGGCCTTCCCCGGAAAAAGTTTGTGAAGAACTCCTTTGCCAGACTGAACTCATCGAAGATTTAGGGTCGGAAAAGATTGTGTTCTTAAAGATAGAGGGGCAGGAACTCCAGGCACGCTTACGTGACGGTGCCGCTCCGGTTACAGTAGGCGGGAATACCCCAGCTTATCTGAACCTGAATAAGGTTCATCTCTTTAGAAAAAGTACTGGTAAGAAAATACTGTTCAGGGGGAGGTGAGCGCCGGGGGATTTAAGGGGATAGACTTTGGTCATGAACAAAGTGAAACAAGATTGAGGGAGTGGTGAGTGTGAAACTGAGAAAAGATTTGGTAGTATTAACGATTCTAATGTTAGTCGCTGGTTTAGTCTTAGGGGGCTGTGGACAGAAGAAGCCCGAGGCTCCTAAAGAACCGGAAAAAACCGTGATTCGTTTTGCCCATTGGCGCGGTGAAGACAAGGCCGCTTTTGATGCCATCATTAAAAAGTTCGAAGCTGAGAACCCCACCATTAAAGTTGAGCAGTCCATCGAAGGTTCAGAAAAACATGACACCAAGATATTGGCCGAATTCCAGGCTAAGAATGGCCCCGATGTCTTTGCAGTTATGCCGGGCGCTCGTTTTGCCAACGTGGTGAAGGGTGGCTGGTTCCTGGATATTTCCGGTGAGAAGTTCCTGGAGGTTGTAAAACCCCACCTTCGTTTACCTGGACAGGATGGTGGCAAACAATACGCTGTTCCCTACCAATTGGTATTAAATGATCCTGTTTACAATAAAGCGATCTTTGAAAAGTATAAGTTAGAGCCTCCCAAAGACTGGAAAGGCTTCCTGGCCCTCTGTGAGACTCTTAAGAAGAATGGCGTAACGCCTATTATCTTTGACAGTGAAATTGGTCCCGGCCAGTTTATGAACCCTATGCTCATGAACAACATGCCTAGTGACGATGCACTGGTTAAAGTACAAAAAGGCGAACTCAAGCTTACTGAAGACTGGTTTGTCACTACCCTGAAGCAGTTCAAAGAGTTAAACGATAAGGGGTACTTCCAGAAAGACGTATTAGGAACTAAGAAAGCCGGCGCTGCTGCTCTCTTTGCTCAGGAAAAAGGTGCTATGCTGGCCCAGGGTTCTTATATGATGGCTTCCAACAAGCAAGCCAACCCCAATCTCAAGCAAGGTCTCCTGGCTCCTATCACAGTATCCGCCGATAAAATGAAGTATGAAGGTATCCATACTGCTACCTTCATGATCGCTGTAAACAAAGATTCCAAGAATGTGGAAGCAGCCAAGAAGTTTATGGCCTTCCTCTTTAAGCCGGAAATTGCTGCCGAATATGCTAATGCCACCGGTCAGATGTTAACTATCAGCGGTGTTCAGTACAAGACTGAAGAGTTGATGGAACAGGCTAAGTGGCTCGAGAAAAAGACTCTCTTCCAGCCTCGTTACATGATTACCGTATCTGAAGTGGAAAAAGCCATTGTTAACTCCATCATGGACGTAATCGGTGGAATGGCTCCCGAAAAGGCCGCTCTTAAAGCACAACAGGAAGTAGACCGGGTAATTAAGAAATAGCCTGAATAAGGATAGAAAAGAGAGAGGCTTGGTCCTCTCTCTTCTTTCCTCACCAAAGATCTTTTTACACTGCCAACTAACAACTACCAACTACATATTGAGAGATGACAATCATCTCTTAGGGGGGGAATACTATGAGGAAATACTGGCCTTTATCCTTTTTTATTTTGCCTGGCCTCTTGATGTATGTAATCTTTTTTGTTTTCCCGGCCATTTCAGCATTAGGCCTTAGCCTTACTGACTGGAATGGGATTACTCCAGAGCGTAATTTTGTGGGTTTAGCCAATTACAAAGAGATGCTGACCAATGACCCCATTTTTGCCCAGACCTTTGGGAACAACATCAAGTACATGTTGTTTGTGGTATTCTTTCAGACTTTATTTTCTTTAATTTTTGCCATGATGCTGGTTAAAAACAGCCGTATGAATGTCTTTTATCGTGCGCTCTTCTTTTTACCCACCATTATTGCTTCCATTTCCGTTGCTTTTATCTGGATTTTTGTCTATGACCCCAGTATCGGTTCCCTTAACACCTTTCTTACTAAACTTAAACTTGATTTTCTGATCCAGTCCTGGTTGGGAGACAAGAACATTGCCATTTACAGCATTGCTGTGGTACAATGCTGGGCCCACATCGGGCAGGTGATGGTGATCTTTATTGCCGGATTACAATCTATCCCTAAGTCTCTCTATGAAGTGGCCCGGATTGAAGGGGCTACTCCCTGGCAAACTTTCCGGCATGTTACCTGGCCGCTTTTGGCGCCTTCAGCAACTATCGTGGTGGCTTATACAACGCTCCAGTCCTTTAAGGCCTTTGACCTTATCCTGGCTATGACGGACGGTGGCCCCTCTTATGCCACGGAGATTCTCTCACTATTCTTGTACCATCAAGCCTTTAACAATTATAAGTTTGGTTACGCCTCGGCAACAGCCGTCATCTTTATGCTGATTGTGGCAAGTATTACCCTGCTGCAGTTTAGAATACTGCGGGCTAATAAAGTTAGCTATTAAGGAGGGAAGATTTTATGAGTTTACCTGCTCCAGAACCGCAAAAATCCGCTCAACCCGTTCCCTCGCGTAAATGGCCTGAATTCTTGCGTCATATTCCCCTGGTGTTGTATTCTCTCATCATCATCACACCTCTGTCCTTGGTTTTCTTTGCCACTTTTAAAGACCTGTCCCAGCTTTATACTAATCCCCTGGGCTTGCCCCGTTCCTGGGACCTGGCTAATTATACCCGCCTCTTCCAAAACGAGAACATGGTGGTCTATTTTAAGAACAGTATGATTGTTACCTTTACCTCTGTGTTTTTTATCCTGTTCTTTGGTTCCATGATCTCTTATGCCATTATCCGGATGCCCAAATGGACGGGAGCGATCCTTTTTAGTTTTATCACCCTGGGGATGATGATTCCGACCCAGGTTAACATGATTCCCACTTATGTTTTTTTTGCTAAACTTGATCTTTTAAACAAACATCTTGGTTTGATTATTGTCACAGTGGCGACTTTGCTCCCTATTTGTGTTTTTATTCTGACCGGTTTTATGAAAACCCTACCCAAGGGTCTTATCGAAGCAGCTATGATTGACGGAGCCTCCCACTGGAAAATTTATACCAGGCTGGTTCTTCCTCTATCAGGTCCTGCCCTGGCCACTGCAGCCATTTTCTGCTTTGTTATCGCCTGGAACGATCTCTTGTATCCATTGCTTTTCATCAAGTCGGCAGAACTGAAAACCTTACCCCTGGCGCTCCTGCAGTTTCAGGGTGAGTATCTGACCGATTACCCCATGATCTTCTCAGGTGTTGTTGTGGCTTCCATACCTATGGTTATCATCTATACCTTCCTGCAGAAATACTTTATTGCCGGTATGACCGCAGGATCGATGAAAGGATAATAGCCGCGTAGCGGCGTGGTCACCCGCTTCCCGCTTCCAGCTACCCGATAAAAATTTTTGTTTTCGGGTGTCGGGAGACGGGAAGCGGGAGGCGTTTTTGTACTAACAACTACCAACTAACAACTACCAACTATCAACTATCAACTATCAACTACCAACTAACAACTACCAACTAAAACAAGGAGGCCCCGCTTGTGAAAGACTTACGCGTTGTATTCTTACCCCTGGCACGCACCACCTTCCATATGGAAAGTGCTGCAGAATGTTACGAAAAATCTCTGGAAGTACTGAAGGAATTGGTGCCCAGCTTGACTTTCCCGGGGGAACTTTTGACATCTCCGGAAATGCTCTTAGATTACTTAAAAAGTGTACAGGGGACCCTGCCCCATGTTGTAGTAGTCCAGTGTACTACTTTCGTTGACTCTGTGTTTATGTCTCATGTAGCCCGGGAATTATCCTGCCCCATTATTCTCTGGGGTGTGCGAGAACCCGTAATAGACGGGGGACGATTGAGACTGAATTCTTTGACCGGTGTTTATGCTGCGGGTAATGTACTTGTCTCCCTGGGTAGAGAATTTGTCTATGTTTTTGGCGCTCCCACGGAAGCTAATTTACGCAACGAACTAGCTGTTCAGTTAAAAGCCGTTGACATACAGCGAAAACTCAAAGACTTAAACGTAGGTGTGATTGGCCATTTCCCCCCCGGTTTCTATTTTTCCAACCTGGAAGACGTAGATCTCATGCGGCATATTGGTCCCAGGGTGCTGCGCCTGGAAGCCAGAGATATTATGAAAAGAGCCGGCCTTTTTGAGGAAGGGGAAACTAAGCAGGCCCTGACAGAGGCTAAACAAATGCTCAATGGTTTGGATGCCTTTGATGAGGCCACACTGGATAAACATGCCAGGCTGCGGCTGGCCTACCGGCAGGTAGCTGAAGAGAATCGTTTAGGGGCATTGGCTACCCGCTGTTGGCCTGACTTCTTTGTTGAATATGGTGCTTCTGTGTGTGCAGCCATTTCAGGACTAACGGAGAAGGGGATCGTTTCCTCCTGTGAAGCGGACATCGGTGGGGCCATTTCCATGTATATTGCCAGGGAACTGGCAGGTTCAGCGCCTTATTTCGGTGATCCTGTTTCCCTTGATGAAGAAAAGAATGCCATTACTTTCTGGCATTGTGGGGCGGGAGCCTGCTCCTTAGCCCATAAGGATACGGGGGCCAAAGCTGGTGTCCATCCCAATCGTAAACTTGGAGTTACCATGGAATTTGGCTTAAAGCCGGGTCGTGTTACCGTACTGCGCCTGGGCAAAGGGCCTCAAGGCTACCGCATGTACCTCTTAGGTGGTGAAGCGCTGGATGAACCCCAGCAATTCTGGGGTACCTCAGTGGTCATAAAGACCGACAATAAGGCGGCGGAAATTGTGGCCCAAAGTGTTGAGCAGGGCTGGGAAGCCCATTTTGTAGTGGTTTATGGAGATATAAGGCCGGAAATTAAGGCTTTATGCCGGTTAATGAATATTCCTGTGGTGGAATTTTAAACAGGGAGGCAGGATTATGATTTCAGCCCAGGCTGTAATGAGTGAGGTTCAAGAAAAGGAACAAAAGATATTTAAGCTTATGAAAGACCAGGGGTTAGACGGGCTTTGCCTTTTCCGCGCCGTCAACTTTACCTGGTTTACCGCCGGGGGTACCAACCGGGTTGCGGCAGGTACGGAGCGGGGTTGTGCCATTATCCTCATTCTTGAGGGAAAAAAATACATGTATGCCCCTGTCAATGAAATAGAACGGATCATGACAGAGCAGGTTCCCGATCAGGATTTTATTCCCGTAACTTTTGAGTGGTATGAGAACCCCCTCAGTATCATGGAAAGTGCCACCAGGGGCAAGAAAATAGGTTCCGACCTGCCTATGGCCGGTATGCAGTTTGTGGGCAACGAAGTGGATGTTTTACGCTTTACCCTTACACCCACGGAAATTCTGAAAGCCCGGGAAGTAGCAGATATTTGTTCAAAAGAATTAGCCAGGTTATGTGTGGATATTCATCCCGGTATGAGGGAACAGGAGATGCAGGGGCTATTGAGCGGCCGTCTATTGGCTCAGGGTGTGCGTACGCCTGTATTGTTAGTGGGCACTGATGAGCGGATCCTCCAACACCGTCACCCTGTGGTTACGGAGAAAAAATTAGAAAAACATGCTCTCTTCGCCATAGTGGGCGAAAAGTGGGGGATCCATATTACTTTAACCCGTTCGGTATATTTCGGGAAACTTCCTGAGGTCCTCAGAGAACGGCATGAACTGGTATGCCGGGTGGATGGGGCCATGGAAGCGGCTACCGTGGCAGGACAAACCACTAATGCTGTCCTGGAAAGGGCGAAAGAGCGTTATGCCCGCTTTGGCTATCCCGACGAGTGGAAGCGCCATCACCAGGGAGGACTTATTGCCTATGCGCCCCGGGAATTCAAAGCCCCCGACCGCAATGAGGTCATGGCCGTTAACCAGATGTACGGCTGGAACCCCACCTTGCAGGGGACCAAGAGCGAAGAAACCCTTTTAATTAACAGTGAGGGGCTCCCTGTTGTCCTGACGGGCGTTCCCACCTGGTGGCCCAAGCTAGAAATGGAGATTGACGGATCTCGTATCATTAGGCCTGCGATACTGGAAGCGTAAAACCCGACTAACCGACATCCGCTATCTGATTTCCGAATAATGATAACAAGATTATATCTGCCTAAAAAGTCGGAAATTCGGAAGTCGGAAGTCGAAGACGATTTCGGAGGTCGTTAAAATGGTAACGGTAGAATTCAGTTCCAGCATGATGGCCAGTTTTAAACTTGGCACCAAGGTAAGTGTTCCCTTTCGTAAGTGTACGGTGAGAGAATTATTGAGGGATCTGGAAGTGGACTTACGGGAAGTGGGAATAGTCTTGATTAACCAGGAAACCGTAACACTAGACAGCGAGATTAAAGATAATGACTGTATCTTTGTACTGCCCATGGTCTGTGGAGGCTAGAGAAAGAGGTGAGCGAATGTCGAGAAAAGTTCTAATTGCAGAAAGCAAAAAATGTGTGGGCTGCCGCATTTGTGAACAATGGTGTAGCCTTACTCATTTTGGGACCATTAATCCCGGTAAATCCCGCATTAAGATTACCCGGTTGGAAAATAAGGGTATCAACATCCCTACTATTTGTACCCAGTGCAGTAAAGCCGCATGTATTGAAGCCTGTCCCACTGAGGCTTTAAGTAAAGATCCGAAGACAGGTGCAATCAAATTGGAAAAAGAAAAATGTACCCTGTGCCGTAAATGTATCCATGCCTGTCCCCAGGGGGCTGTTTCTATCCACCCTACTGATGAATACGTGTTAATCTGTGACCTCTGCCATGGCAGGCCCAAGTGTGTGGAAAACTGCCCGGAAGGGGCTTTGCAATATGTACCTGTAGAGATAAGCGACAGGTTGTATAGAAGTTTGGTTGTTGATGAAACAGCAAAGGGGGAGAATAGCCGTGGTTAAAATAGGTGCCGTACAAGGACAAATCCTGCGTGTGAATTTATCGACGGGGCAGATCTCCCTGGAAGCTGTACCCGGGGAAGTCTATGAAAAATACCTGGGCGGCAGGGGAGCTGGGGCCTATTATCTTTATAAAGAACTTGTCCCAGGTACCGACCCCCTGAGTGAAGACAATAAGTTGATCTTTTTCAATGGGCCCATGGCTGGAACCATGGCTCCCGGTTCTAACAAAATAAACCTTACTTTCAAGTCCCCGCTTACTAACACTTATTCTTTCTCCCTGTGCGGGGGACATTTTGGACCGGAACTGAAGTTTGCCGGCTACGACGGGCTTATTATTGAAGGTAAAGCAAAGGAACCGGTATACCTTTTTATTCAAAACGAGGAAGTGGTCTTAAAAAGCGCTAAAGCCCTCTGGGGCAAAACCATTCCCCAGACGAACGAGATACTTAAGGCTGAATTAGGCGGAGACCATAACCTTAAAGTCGCCTGTGTCGGGCCGGCAGGAGAAAACCTTAACCGTATGGCCTGTATCACCGCTGACTGGTACCGGGAATTCGGTCGCGGAGGCGGGGGAGCCGTTATGGGTTCCAAGAACCTCAAAGCTATTGTGGTGAGGGGAACCAAAGACGTTAACGTAGCCAGTGCCCCCAAGCTAGCCAACTATGTCAGGGAATTATACAAAGAGTTCAAAGCCCATCCCAAAGTCTATGCCCGCCGCTGGTACGGTACTATAGAAATGCTGGAAGGCATCAACAAATTGGGCTTTTGGTCTACCAAAAACTTCTCGGAAGGCTATTTTGCCCCGGGAGAAGAGATGATTGGACCGAAAATGCGGGAACAAGTCATTGTGGGCGATGGTTCCTGCTATGCCTGCCCTATTGCCTGTGGCAAAATTTCTGAAATTAATTCACCCAAATACGGAAAAGTTTTGCTTGAAGGACCCGAATTCGAAACTGTGGGTTTACTTGGACCTAACTGTGGCATTGGCGATTGGGAAACTATCATTAAAGTTACCCAGATTTTAGACTATAACGGCATTGACACCATCTCTGCCGGGGCTGTATTTTCTTTTGCCATGGAAGCTTTTGAAAAGGGCATTATCACAGAAAAAGACACGGCTGGCATATCCCTTAACTTCGGTAATGGGGAGGCCCTTGTTGCCATGGCAGAAAAAATGGTGAAACGGGAAGGCTTAGGTGATCTCCTGGCTGAGGGCGTTAAAGTTGCCAGTGAAAAACTGGGGGCTCCCGAGCTGGCTATCCATTCTAAGGGATTACCTCCCGCCACCTATGACCCCAGGGGTTGTAAAGGCATGGCTCTCACTTATGCCACCTCACCTAAAGGAGCACACCATATGATTTCCCCCACCATGGGGGCAGAAATAGCCGGCGATCGTTTTGCCGACGTGGGCAAAGCCGGGATTGTAAGGGACATCCAGATGCAAATGGCCCTGGTAGACTCCCTGGGGTACTGCTCCACCATGCGGTTTGTTTATACCGTAGATAAACAGGTGGATTTATTTAATCTGGCCACAGGCCTCAACTACAGCAAGCAGGAGCTCCTGGAAGTAGGGGAACGCATCCTTAACCTGGAAAGGCTCTTTAATATGCGGGAGGGCTTTAGCCGCAAAGATGACACCCTTCCCAAGCGCTTCCTGGAAGAGGCCATGAAAGAGGGACCCAGCCAGGGCCAAACCATCAACCTGCAGTCCATGCTGGATGAGTATTACCAGGCCATGGGCTGGAGTGAAGACGGTATTCCTAAGGAAGAGACAATCAAAAGACTAGGACTCTATTAGCTGGCAGTTGGTAGTTCGTAGTTCGCAGTATTAAGTTGCGGAAACCCCTAATTTTCACTGCGAACTGCCAACTACGATCTGCGAACTGTTGGGAATCGAAACAAGGAGGGATTAGCATGGCCCAGTATTTATTAGCCTTAGATCAGGGAACGACCAGCTCCCGGGCTATTATCTTTGATCGCCTGGGTAACCCCCTTAAACAGTGCAGTAAAGAAATTCGGCAGATTTATCCCCAGCCGGGCTGGGTGGAACATGACGGAGAAGAAATCTGGGAGAGCCAGTTGGCAGTAGCCCGGCAGGTTCTTAAGGAGGCGGGTCTCCAACCCCGTGAGATAGCCGCCATCGGCATTACCAACCAGAGAGAAACTACCCTCATCTGGGATAAAGAAACGGGTAAACCGGTACATCATGCCCTGGTCTGGCAGTGCCGCCGTACGGCGGAGCTGTGCCAGGAATTGAACAGGAAAAACTGGGCGGAACCCATCCGGCAGAAAACAGGGCTGGTGGTGGACGCCTATTTTTCGGGGACCAAGATTAAATGGCTCCTGGACAATGTAACGGGTCTAAGAGAAAAGGCGGAAGCGGGAAAAGTACTCTGCGGCACCGTTGATACCTGGCTCATCTGGAAGCTTACCGGGGGCCGGGTGCATGCTACCGATTACTCCAATGCTTCGCGCACCATGTTGTTCAATATCCACACTTTAGAGTGGGACCAGGATATCCTGAAAGAATTGGGTATACCCCGGGAGATTCTCCCTGAGGTGAGATCCTCCAGCGGAACTTTTGGCGAAACAGTACCTGACATGTTCGGTGCCGGTATCCCCATTACAGGTGTAGCCGGTGACCAGCAGGCCGCCCTGTTCGGACAGTGCTGTTTTACTCCCGGAACGGCCAAAAATACTTACGGTACGGGTTGTTTCATGCTGATGAATACGGGGGTAAAAGCCATACCCTCGCAAAACGGCCTCTTAACAACCATTGCCTGGGGGCTTGATAACAAGGTTTTCTATGCCCTGGAAGGAAGCATCTTTATGGGCGGGGCTATCATCCAGTGGCTGAGAGATGAATTAGGCATACTTCCCCATGCCGCCCAATCTGAGGAATTTGCCCTCAAGGTAGAGGATACCGGCGGTGTTTACCTGGTCCCGGCCTTTGTGGGACTGGGTGCGCCTTACTGGGATATGTATGCCCGGGGAATTATCATCGGTCTTACCAGGGGCACCAACAAGTACCACATTACCCGGGCGGCTCTCGAGGCTATTGCTTACCAGACCAAGGATGTCTTAGCGGCCATGCTGGCCGATGCCCAGATCGATTTGCAAAAATTACGCGTCGATGGCGGCGCTGTCAAAAATAATTTCCTGATGCAGTTCCAGGCCGACATCCTGCGTGTGACGGTAGAAAGGCCGCGGGTGAACGAAACCACGGCTTTAGGTGCCGCTTTCCTGGCCGGTTTGGGTGCAGGCTATTACCATTCCCTCCAGGAAGTAGAAAAAATCTGCCAGCTGGATCGTTCCTTTGTGCCTGGGATGTCACCTTTCCGGGCCCAGGATTTATACCAGGGCTGGAAGAAAGCGGTGGAACGTTCAAAAGCCTGGCTTTAGGAAGGAGTTCTCCATGGGAGATAACTATGATGTAGTGATTATCGGGGGAGGGGCTACCGGGACGGGGATCGTCCGGGATTTGGCCATGCGGGGCTTATCCTGTTTGCTGGTAGAAAAAGAGGATTTGGCCACGGGAACCAGCGGACGTTTCCATGGACTTCTGCACAGCGGAGCCCGTTACGCTGTCAGAGACCCCCATTCCGCCCAGGAATGCGTCCAGGAAAACCGTATATTAAAAGAGATTGCCGCTAACTGCCTGGAAGATACGGGAGGCTATTTTATTGCCCTGAAAGAAGATGATCCTGAATATATACGGGTGTGGCTGGAGGCTTGCCGTCAAGTAGGTGTTGCTACGGAGGAAATTTCTCCTTCGGAACTCTTGAAGCAGGAACCTGTCCTGCATAAAGATGTCACCAAAGCCTACCTGGTACCCGATGCTGCCGTAGACGGATTTACCCTGGCCGCGGCCAATGCCCTTTCCGCTGAAAAGCTGGGGGCCAAGGTGAAAAACTACACCCGGGTTGTGGGCTTTAAACGGGAGGGACAGAGAATCACCGGAGTCTTTCTGCGTAATGCCATCACGGGTCAGGAGTGGGAAGTAAACTGCCGCCTGGTGATTAATGCGGCGGGAGCATGGGCCGGGCAGATCGGTGAGCTGGCTGGTGTTAACCTGAATATTATCCCGGATAAAGGTGTCTTGATCGTTTTTAACCACCGGATTACCGGTAAGGTTTTAAACCGCCTCCGTCCTCCCGGTGACGGCGATATTTTTGTCCCCCACGGCAGTGTCACCATTTTTGGTACTACCTCCCGGGCTACCCATGATCCCCAGGACAACCAGGCCACCCGGGAAGATGTGCTGCAGCTCTTGGCAGAGGGAAGAAAAATGATTCCTGACCTGGAGGAGATGCGGCTTATCAGGGCCTTTGCCGGTGTAAGACCTCTCTACCAGGCTAGTGACCAGGAGGGAACCGGGCGCCAGGCTACCCGTGACTTTTCTCTTTTAGACCATGAAAAACTTGATGGCCTTAATGGTTTCATTTCTGTGGTAGGCGGCAAACTCACCACCTATCGCCTGATGGCCCAGGCGGCCAGTGATCTGGCGGCGCAAAAGCTGGGTAATGATAAACCCTGCCTTACTCATCTGGAACCTTTGGCAAATCTGGGTATAGAACGGGATAAAGATAAGAAACATCTCTGTCAATGTGAAATGATCAGTAAAGGGATGCTGGAGAAAGCGGTGAAGGGCAAGGAGCAGTTTAGCTTAAGTGATATCAGGCGTTTAACCCGCCTGGGCATGGGACCCTGTCAGGGCACTTTTTGCACCTACCGGGCTGCAGGTTTTTACCATGAGTTAAAGAACCTTACCGCCCAGGAAGGCAATAAGCTGCTCAAAGAACACGTACAGGAGCGCTGGAAAGGGGCCAGGCCCGTGCTGTGGGGCGGCCAGGCTCAGGAAATAGAGATTAACAGAGGTATTTATTTAAGCCTTCTCAATCTGGATAGATTGGATAGTGGAGACTATGTATGATGTAATTGTGATGGGAGCCGGGCTGGCCGGTTTAATGGCGGCCGCGGCCGCAGCGGAACTAAATAAAAAGGTACTGGTGGTGGCCAAAGGCCGCGGAAACTTGTATTCAGCTTCTGGGTATATTGACTTTTTAGGATATTATCCTACGGACTGCCGCCAACCCCTGGAAAATGTCGTAGAAGCTTTGGAAGATATGGTCAATGATAATCCCCAACATCCTTATGCTTTACTAGGGAAAGAGAAAGTTGATCAGGCTTTTGATTTTTTCCTGAAAATCATGAACCGGGCCGGTTATTCATACAGTGGTTCCTGGAAAAAGAACAGGATTTATCCCACGGCGGCAGGCGCTTTAGCGCCCACCTCCCTAGTGCCCCAGAGGTCTTGCCTTGATTTAGCCTCGTACCAGGAAATTCTCGTAGTTGGTTTTCGTGAGATGCTTGATTTTTATCCCTTTTATGCCGCGGACAATCTGCGGGAACAGTTCTACCAACAAGGAGAGAAAAAGCTGATTCGCGCTGCCTGGCTGGATTTGGGGCTTTCTAAAGAGCGGGAGCTAAACAGTTATGACCTGGCTGTAGCCCTGGAAGACGAGGCTGTGCGTTTTCGCCTGGCCGAGCAGTTAAGGGTTAAAGTATCAGAGAATACCCTGGTAATACTGCCCGCCGTCTTAGGCATACGCAAGTGGGCTCGGGTGCAGGGCGACCTGGAGAGAATGCTGGCTTGTACTTTCCTGGAGATACCCACGTTGCCTCCCTCTGTGACCGGCATGCGTTTAGCAGAAAGTTTAATGGAGTACCTGGAACAGAGAGGTGTGGAATTTCAGTTGGGTTATCCTGTAACCGGTGCTCTCCAGGAAGGTAAAAAATGTACGGGCATAAAGATTGAAACAGCCAGTGGAAGAGTGCAGGTAAAAAGAGCCCAGTCTTATGTCCTGGCTACTGGAGGTATCCTGGGTGGAGGATTAAAAGTAAAACCTGGTGGTATTACGGAAGAAATTTTCCAGATTAAAATAGAGATGCTCCAAGAAATGAGTAATCAGGACTTTTTTGCTCCCCAGGGGCAGCCCCTCAGCCGTACAGGTATTAGAGTGAACGGCTTACTTCAGCCTGTCGGCGCCCAGGGCGAACCCTTGTTGACCAATGTTTTTGCGGCCGGAAAAAACTTGACAGGTTATGATCCCTTTGTGGAGAAGAGCGGCAACGGTGTGGCCCTGGTCAGCGGCTGTGCAGCCGGCTGGCTGGCAGGAAAGGGGGCGTTGTGACATGAAGCAGTACGAAAAAAGGCTGGATTATTGTCTAAAATGCAGTACCTGCCATACCCAGTGTCCCGTGCTGGAGAATTTTCTGGACTTCCCGGGACCCAAACACCTGGGGCCGGAACTGGAAAGACTGCGGATGGCCCAGGGGCATAAAATACAGCTTACTATCGATGGAAAGCTTGCTTACTGTACCAACTGCAAGCGCTGTGACCTGGCCTGTCCCCACGGTGTGAAGCCTTCTGTCTTTAACATGCATAACCGGGCCCGCATAGGTCTTCCCCTCCAGGAGAAAGTACGGGATTGGGTGCTGGCCCATAACGGCTGGTGGGGTGGGATCGCCAGTCACATGCCTGCCTTGAGCAATCTGGCCCTGCATAATCCCCTGACCAGAATATTTCTTGATGCTATAGGATTAGCGCGCCGGGATTTGCCCAGCTATGATAAACGCAAGTTAAAGATCGGCAAACACTTTAGTTCCCAGAAGAAAGCAGTTTATTTCCTCGGCTGTTATGCCCGCTATAACGAGGTAGCAATAGCCCAGAGTGTGATTAATATCTTTGAGGCTCTGGGATATCAACTGGAGATAGCGCCCTTAGGATGTTGCGGCACCCCTCTCTTCAGCAACGGCTTTTTAAATGAAGCCAGGGAGCTGGCTGAGAAGAACAGCCGTGTTCTTTTAGACTATATAGAAAAGGGTTATAAGGTGATCTCCAGCTGCCCCAGTTGTACCTTAACCTTAAAAGAAGAGTATCGTGACCTCTTTGCTTTACCCGAAGGGGAGAAATTAGCCCGGGGAGTCTATGATGTCTGTGAGCTTTTGGTAGAAGAGGAAGTGTCATTAAAGGGTGCTACTGATCCTTATGGTTCAGCGTATTACCATGTTCCCTGCCACCTGAAGGCCCAGGGCATGGGAACTCCCGCGGCTGAACTTCTTGGACAGGGAGTGGTGCAGGAATTGACTGTCAGTGACGGGTACTGCTGTGGCATGGCAGGAACCTACGGCTTTAAGAAGGAAAAATATGAACTGTCTAAGGCTATAGGCAGTCCGGTCTTTCAGGGAATCATGGATAAAGATTATCAATTAGTGCTCACGGACTGCGGTACATGTAAACTGCAGATAGAGCAGAATACGGGCAGGAAAGTGCTTCATCCTGTGCAGGTAATGGAGAAGTTGATAGTTGGCACTTGATAGTTGGTAGTGTGATGAAAAGGTTCAACCAGGATAAACCGGGAGAACCTTTTGTTTTTTATAGCTTTATTATAAATTATAATAAGGGTAGACAGTTTTTTATTGGGTGCCAGTCAACATGCAACCGTTATACCATCGATACTATTAGCACGGGAGCAGTTATTGCCTTTGCCATGGAGTGTTTCGAGAAAGGTATTCTCAGTAAAGGTGATCTGGACGGTATTGAACTGACCTTTGGCAATGGCGAAGGGGTTTTACAGCTTATAGTTCCCTGGAGCTAACACCAAAAAAGGTCCGGAACTTCAGCTATCTCCAGCAGTGGTGGAACTGGACTGGCTTATAGAGAAAGGGGTTGTTTAAATGCAGGAAAGAAATGTAGTGATTATGAATAAGCGTGATAATGTAGCCACAGTAATAAGGGACTTAGCCGAAGGTGAAACACTGGTAGCGGAAAGCATCATGGATGTGAAAACCCTCCAACCCATTCCCTTTGGTCATAAAGTGGCCCTGAGGGATATAGAGGAAGGAGAAGAAGTCATCAAGTACGGGGAGTCTATCGGCGTAGCTTTTGCTTTTATCCGGGCCGGTGAACATGTGCATATCCATAACACAGAAGGACGCAGAGGACGCGGCGATCAACAGGGAGGTAGAGTTTTATGAAAGAGTTGCTGGGTTACTGGCGGCCCGATGGACAGGTAGGAATCAGGAACCATTTGGTAATCATGTCTTCCGTGGTATGTGCTAATAGAGCTGCAGAACTCATTGCGGCAGCAATTCCGGGGGCTGTACCTATTACGCACCAGCATGGGTGTGCCCATATTGGGGCGGATATGGAGATGGTCTTCCGCACTTTGGAAGGGACCGGCAAAAATCCAAACGTAGGGGCTGTTCTGGTAGTAGGTCTGGGCTGCGAAGTTATAGACGCGGCGGATCTGGCTCATCGTATTGCCGTTAGTGGGAAACCGGTGGATTATGTATCTATACAAAAGTCCGGGGGGACAGCCAGGACTGTAGAGGAAGGGACCAAAAAAGCCACTAAAATGGCAGAATGGTTAGGCCAGGCCAGGAGAGAGCCCTTTGGCTGGGAACACCTGATTCTGGGAACAGAGTGCGGGGGTTCTGATACCACCTCCGGCATTGCCGCCAATCCTGTGACCGGTGGTGTAGCCGACCGTGTTGTAAATTTGGGAGGTACGGTTATTCTTTCCGAAACACCGGAAATCATCGGTGCTGAGCATATCATGGCCCGCCGCGCGGCCACCCCCGAATTGGGTCAGAAATTTTTGGAACTGATCCAACAGGTAGAAACCCGTTATCTCCGGATGGGGGTCAATTTTAGAGGGGGGAATCCCTCACCAGGAAACATCAGAGGCGGCCTTACTACTTTAGAGGAAAAATCCCTGGGAGCTATCCACAAGGCGGGAACCGGCAGCATCCAGGAACTTTTAAATTATGCTGAAAGGCCTTCCAAGAAAGGGCTGGTAGTCATGGATACCCCGGGGCATGACGTAGAATCCCTGACGGGCATGGCAGCCGGCAGCAGTCAGGTGTCTATCTTTACCACGGGTCGGGGGACACCCACCGGTCATCCCATTTGCCCGATCATTAAGGTTACGGGGAATCCTCAAACCTGGGAACGGATGGGTGAAGACATCGACATTAATGCCAGTACCATTATTCTGGGACGCGAAACCTTGGCGGATGTGGAAGAACGGTTGTTCCGCTACCTGGTTGAGGTCATTAACGGGCGGCTGGCCAGAGCGGAGGTGATGGGGCACAGGGAATTTGGCATCACCAGGTTATCCATGTCATTATAGAACCTGCGGCTCATTGCTCTGGACAAAAAACCTTTAAAGGTGTAGGCTATTATAGTGAAATGGGTAGGTGTCTATTCTACGCAGTCCCGGTACTTGTTGGATAGAGAATGGAGGAATGAGAAGATGGTTAGTGGTCTAATTAAGGAATGGAGTAAAATGGAACTTCCTTGTATGGTGCGTGTCCGGCAAAAATTTGAACGGCCCCGGGTGAAAGACATTGCCCAGACTATTCGAGAGCAGTTTGAAACCCAAGGTTTGGAAGAGCGCCTGCAGCCAGGTGCCAGGATTGCTGTAGGTGTAGGCAGCCGGGGTATCCACTGTATTGCCCAGGTTACCAAAGCGGTTATTGATTTATTGAAAGACAAGGGGTTTAACCCCTTTATCATACCAACCATGGGAAGCCATGGCGGGGCCACGCCTGAAGGGCAAAAACATATCCTGGAGGAGTATGGTATAACCGAAGAAACCATGGGTGTAGAAATTCTTTCCTCTTTAGATGTCACTGAGGTAGGAACTGTTACCATACCGTCTTCCCCCGAGGCTTTCCCTGTCTATGTTGACAACCATGCTTTAAATGCCGATGGAATTGTAGTCATTAACAGAGTTAAGCCCCATACGTTGTTCAGAGGTGACGTGGAAAGCGGTCTGATGAAAATGCTGACCATTGGTCTGGGCAAGCACCAGGGAGCCAGTATGGTGCATCGCCAGGGCGTGGAGTATTTTCATGAGTTAATCCCGGCGGTGGGTGAGAGGATTTTGGAAAAGGCCCCCATCTATTTTGGGGTGGGTATTGTGGAAAATGCCTACGAAGAGCCTGCAGATGTCCGTGTGGTCCCCAAAGAAAATTTCCGGCAGGTGGACAGAGAACTCCTGGCTAAAGCTAAGGCCATTATGGGGAAAATCAAGATCCCTGAAATAGATGTCCTCATTCTTCAGGAAATTGGCAAGGATGTCAGCGGTGATGGAATGGATCCCAACGTGGTGGGGAGATATCTGGTCCCCGGAATAAAAGGTGATATTCAGGTACAGAAGATTGTTGTACTTGACCTCACGGAGAAAACAGAGGGTAACGCCAATGGGACCGGCCTGGCTGATGTGATTACCAAACGTCTCTTTGAGAAAATTGATTATATGAAGAGTTATATTAACTCTTTTACCGCCACTATGCTTAATTCGGTGAAAATCCCCATGATCATTGATACTGATGAGGAAGCTATCCAGGTGGCGGCCGGCGCCTGTGCCCGTGTGAAACCAGATAAACTGAAAGTTGTTTATGTTCGGAATACCCTGTTTCTGGACGAGATTTATGTCTCGGAATACCTGGCTAAAGAGTTAGCGGGACTGCAGGGCTTTGAAATTATCGGTGAACCTGAACCTTTTGTTTTTGATGATAAAGGCAATTTAGTCAAACCAAGTTGGGACCAAGCCCACAATTATTAAGGAATATCTTCCACACCTCCGGCGCATGCTATAGCTGGAGGTGTTATTTTATGCCAAACAGGACTGTTGCCGTTCAACCCGGTTTAACAGAAGTAAAAGAGAAGCTGGAACAGCATGGTTTTAATGTAGTGGATATTGCCGATACCCGGGCCAATATCACTGCCATGGTCTATTCCAGCGAGATTCATCCCGAAGAATATGAAGCCCAGAGCATGCTGGATGAAAGTATTTACAACAGCACGGGGTCTTCCGATGGTTATGTGCTGATGTTAAATGCAGCGGAAATGACTGCTGATGAGATAGTGGCAAGGATAAGGACGATGTAATTGGTTGTTAGTTGTTAGTGACCGACGCCCCCGTTCCCCGATTCCCGATATTGCGACAGCGGGGACGGTTCTATTTGTCGCATGCGACAAA
>JAIHAN010000032.1 GCA_020054815.1 Peptococcaceae bacterium
AAATCACTGTGAAGCCTTTCAAGGACAAATTGATGAAGAAGGATTTTGGCTACATTGACTGGCCAGATGAATTACGAAAAGAAAGAATGCTGGCGGGAGGGAGCAGCAGATGATTACAATCGATGCCCGCGGGATGAAATACAAAGAGTTAAACGAACTGGTGAAACAATCCATGGCCCATGGGGCCCAGGAGATCAGCATCAAGAACGTCAACGGCCATCGTTTTATCGGTGACGGGTTAAAGGGAAGACAAAAGATTATTATTAAAGGTACCCCGGGTAATGACATGGCCGCTTTTATGGATGGGCTTCACCTGGAGATACTGGGTAACGCCCAGGATGCTGTAGGAAACACCATGAATGACGGTACTATTATCATCCACGGTGATGCCAGGGATACCCTGGGCTATGCCATGCGCGGCGGCGAAATTTATGTGCAGGGTAGCGTAGGTTACAGGGTGGGCATTCACATGAAGGGTTACCTGGATAAGAACCCTGTTATCGTAATAGGCGGTAAGGCCGGAGATTTCTTTGCCGAATACATGGCCGGGGGAATACAGATTGTCTTGGGCCTTAACCTGAAGCCTGGGGAAAAAATTGTTGGTGACTACTGTGGAGCAGGTATGCACGGGGGCGTCATCTATCTCCGTGGTGAAGTGGAAGCCCACCAGTTGGGGAAAGAGGTAAAAGTGGTTCCCCTTGAAGAGGAGGATTATGCTATCCTGCAGAAATACGTGGGACGGTTTGCCGCATACTTCAAGCTGGATGCCGAAGAGATTTTAAAGAAGGAGTTTAAGAAACTTATTCCTTATAACAAGCGGCCTTATGGCAATATGTACGCGAAATGGTGATTTCTCTGCCCTCCCATAAAAAAGAGCCTGTTAGCTTTTATTAGCTAGCAGGCTCTTAAATTTTCTAAAATAAAACATTCGGGTGTCGGGAAGCGGGTAACGGGAAGCGTTGGTCAGTTTTTGAACTAACCTTCATAAGGTATTTCTTTATATCCCAGGGGAATACCTATTATTTTAGCGGTAAAAGGATCCAGGGCAAACAAGTCATTTTTATCTACCTCTCTGATGCTTGTTTTACCCAAAGCCCTCACGCCTTCTTTGATTTCCTCGTTACAGGCAACAAGAAAATTGGCTAAATTTTCAGCTCCCTTGTTTACATTAAACTTCTTCTGGAGGGCTCCTTTGTAAAAGACCACTGCGGGAGGAGGTTCCCAGGGTATAGCCTTTAAGACTTCGGTATGACTCATGGCAAACAAAGCAATAGCGCCAATATATACGGCATCTGCACCCAGGGCCAGAGCTTTTAACATTTGCCCGGGATTGTAGAAACCCCCTGCCATGATTAAACTGACTTTACCTTCAAGGTTATGTTTTTGCAAATAATTACTGGCTCTGACTAAAGCGAATAAGGTAGGCAGACCGAAGTCATCCTGAAGGATAGGTGCAGTTCCTTTGGAACCTGCTTCGGTACCGTCGATTGTAATATAATCAGCCCCCGCCTCCAGGGCTATTTCTAAATCCTTTTCTATGTATTTGCCGGCAGTTAATTTTATTCCAACTGGGACGCCTTCAGTAACTTCCTTCAAATATGTCGTTAACTGGTTTAAATAATTATGTTTTTTTATTCCCGGCAGAGTGGCATGGATGATGGCCCGCTCTCCCCACTTTAATCCCATGGCTCGCCTGATCTTCCAATCGATTTGCTTTTCCTCGATATATTGACCTACCCCGCCCCTTGCCCCCTGACCCACATGGATTTCCATGGCGTCGGCCTGTTTAAGAATTTTCTCCGATTTGTTCCACTTACCCCGATTATATTGGAAAATAAGTTTTTCTGCCGTTTTCCTTTCCGCAGGCAAAAAAGGCCCTTCTCCGGTATTGGTAGCGATCCCGGCCATGGTGCTTCCTTTAGCCAGGGCTATTTTGGCCTTAGCTGACAAAGCCAGGCCATAAGCCATCCCGGAAATTAAGATAGGCATGCTGATTTTTAAGGGTTTATTGGCCCGAGGGCCGATAATTACGGCCGTATCAATGTTTGCCCCTTCGTCTGTAGGTAGTTTGTGTAATTGGGCAAAGTTGAACATTACACCATCCAAACATGGAAACCTCTTGGGGCTTCCCAAAGGACGGTTAATCATTTTTCCTTCCTGGCTCCGCAGATTGGTTTCGATAATATTCTGCAGGCCCACTTTGCGGGAAGCCGAAATGAACTCCCATAAATTTTCATCATAAGCGTCTACCATTAACCGGTGAATAAAGCTGGTGCTGGCTGTTTTTATCACTTTCCTTCCCAGCCACGTTAACCCATAATAGCTTGTAAGGCCAAGGGATGTAAGGAGTACAAATTTTTTGAGCCAATTATTATTGGGCATCAAGGTGTCCTTCCTTAAGCGAGAAGTTTTTTTATAGTGTGTGAAGGAAGAAGGGATAGTATTCCTGATAAGGTGTCCTATAGGAATATGAATGCTAAATGGCGATTCAGTTGTTAGTTGATAGTTGGTAGTGTCGACTGGTAAAATTTGCGGTTTGCCATCTCATTAAAAAAGAGCCTGATAGCTCTAATATGCTAGTAGGCTCTTTTTTGTACCACAATTTATTCATTTATAATCGGAATTCGGAAGTCGGAAATCGGCTGTCGAAAATCTTACTGCCAACTGTGATCTGCGAACTGCCAGCTAATTAATACGTGGCTAAATAGCGGTCAAGCTCCCACTGGTGGACCCGGGTGCGGTACTCGTTCCACTCCTGGTACTTGGCTTCCAGGTAACGGTCATAAACGTGGGGGCCTAAGGCTTCCTTGATGACCTCATCGCGGGACAGTTCCTGCAGGGCTTCCTGGAGAGTGCCGGGCAGGCTGCCAATGCCTAACTCTTCCCGTTCCTGAAGAGACATTTCGTAGATGTTGCGGTTGCAAGGAGGAGGAGCCTGGAGTTTGTTTTTAATACCATCCAGGCCTGCTTTGAGGGCTACAGCCAGGGCTAGGTAAGGATTGCAGGTGGGATCGGGGTTTCTCAGCTCGATGCGGGTGGAGAGGCCTCGTTTGGCCGGAATCCGGATCAATGGGCTTCTGTTTTGGGCGGACCAGGCGATATAGACAGGAGCCTCATAGCCGGGCACCAGGCGCTTATAGGCGTTGACGGTGGGGTTGGTGATGGCGGCAATGGCCCGGGCGTGTTTCATGATGCCGGCGATATACTGCAGGCAAGTCTCGCTAAGCTGGTCGGGAGCCTGGGGATCCCAGAAAATATTTTTTCCATCTTTGAAGAGGGACTGGTTCATGTGCATGCCGTTACCGGCTTCCCCGAAGATGGGTTTGGCCATGAAAGTGGCATGGAGACCGTGACGCTGGGCCACAGTACGTACTACCATTTTGAACGTAATAATTTTATCAGCGATATCCAGAGCATCGGAGTATTTAAAATCAATCTCGTGCTGGCCAGGGGCTACCTCATGATGGGAGGCTTCAATTTCAAAGCCCATTTTCTCTAAGGTGAGCACCATATCCCGGCGGGCATTTTCCCCCAGGTCAACAGGGGAGAGGTCGAAATATCCGGCTTTGTCATGGGTATTAATGGTGGGAGAACCGTCGGGGGCAGTATGAAAGAGGAAAAACTCGGCTTCCGGTCCTACGTTAAAGGTATAGCCCATCTCCGCCGCTTCTTTTAAGGCCCGGCGCAGGACGTAACGGGGATCGCCGGCGAAGGGAGTGCCGTCGGGGTTATAAATGTCACAGATCATTCTGGCGACAGCCCCTTCCTCAATGGGGCGCCAGGGATAGATCACGAAAGTGTTGGGATCCGGATACAGGTACATATCTGATTCTTCAATTCTCACAAAACCTTCTATAGAGGAACCGTCAAACATCAGTTCGTTGTTGAGGGCTTTCTCCAACTGGCTAATGGTAATGGAAACATTTTTTGGAATACCTAAAATGTCTGTGAACTGCAGCCGGATAAAACGCACGTTATTTTCTTTACACAGCTGCAAGACATCTTCTTTAGTATATTTTTGCATGTCTGTCAACCTCCCTATGGCTAATATAGTTTCTACATTAGGTATATTTTAGCAATACTGCTTCTCCTTGCGCAAGTAAATTTAAGTTCTAAGAAAAAATAAGTTGCCCCGGAGGGCAACTTGTGAAAGGGAAATAAAAGGGGAGGTATAGTGTATCAAACTTTATAGTGCAGCGTCACCTTGCTCGCCTGTCCTGATGCGAATGGCGTTTTCAATAGGGGAAATAAAGATTTTCCCATCGCCAATCTCACCGGAATAGGCTTTTTCGCGGATGATGGTGATGATATCGTCCACCCAGCGGTCCGGCACTACGATTTCAATTTTAATCTTGGGCAAGAGGTGGATGTCATAAGCGGTCCCCCGGTATACTTCTTTACGTCCCCGCTGCAGGCCGCAGCCCATGACCTGGGTCACTGTCATACCCTGGATGCCGAATTTACTTAAGGCGCTATTCACATCATCCAGTTTTGTCGGCCTGATAATGCATTCAAGTTTCTTCATTGATTTTACCTCCATTCTATTTGCTGGCCAAAGAGCTTGCTACAATACTCTTGGGATTAAGGGAATAATTCTCGTAGGCTTCTAAGCCGTGTTCGCCCAAATCCAGGCCTTCCAGTTCCTCTTCGGCAGTGACACGGATACCAACGGTAACTTTCAGTAAAGTGAACATCAGGTAAGCAAGGACAAGGGACCAGGCGGCAACACTGGCCACTCCAATGGCCTGGGTGATAAGCTGTGCTGCGCCGCCGCCGTATAAGAGACCGGTTTCCTTAGCAAAAAGGCCTACACAGAGGGTGCCGAAACTGCCGCACACACCGTGTACGGAAATAGCGCCCACGGGATCATCAATACGCAGTACTTTTTCCACAAAACCTACGGAAATGACCAGGATAATACCGGCCAGGGCGCCAATAGCCAGGGAACCGGCAGCCGTGACGACCTGGGCGCCGGCGGTAATGGCTACCAGGCCTGCCAGGGCACCGTTTAAAGTTAAGCTGGCATCAGGCTTGCCATAAGCTATCCAGGTATAGGCCAGGGCGCCGATTGTACCGGCAGCTCCCGCCAGGAGGGTGGTGGTAGCAATGTGGGCGATATCGGAAGTCATCCCGGAAAGGGTACTGCCGGGGTTAAAACCGAACCAGCCAAACCAGAGAAGGAAAACACCCAGGGCGCCCAGGGGGAAGTTGTGGCCGGGTATAACATTAATCTTGCCGTCGGGGGTGAATTTATTAAGGCGTGCCCCTACCAGGTAGGCGCCTACCAGAGCGGACCAACCACCCACACTATGCACCACGGTGGAACCGGCCAAATCAATAAAACCTTTCTGGAACAGCCAACCTCCGCCCCAAATCCAGTGCCCCACGATGGGATAAGTAACGGAGGTGATTCCCACGGTAAAGAGGCAGTAAGCCAGAAACTTCGTCCGTTCAGCCACGGCACCGGAAACGATGGTAGCGCTGGTAGCCGCAAAGACGGCCTGGAAGAACCAGAAACCTTCCATAGGAATGGTGAAAGCCGATTCATCAACACCCTGGAGGCCAAAACCGGTAATCCCCAGGAACCCGGCTACGTCTTGACCAAACATCAGGGCGAAACCAACGAAGTAAAAGGTGACAACACCGATAGCTACTGTGAGCAGGTTTTTCATAATAATGTTGACCGCATTTTTGGCCCGGGTAAAACCGGTTTCTACCATGGCAAAACCTGCGTGCATGATAAACACTAAGAAAGCGGCAATTAAGACCCAGATGGTATCAATGCTTTTCACCACATCTTCAATTGTGGTTTCTGCTGCCAAAAGGGGATAGGAAAACATGAGGCCCAATAAGGTAAGCAATAGAGGGAGTACAATTTTCTTTTTCATTTAAAATACCTCCTGAAAATGATATTGATTAGGAAATAAAAAAAAAGACATTCTTAACCCGGGAAATAAGCCCGGTTGTTAAGAACGCCTTTGTTCTTAAAGTGAAGCCACTACTTTGTGGTCGTACAGGTTTATGATCTTTTAAAAGGTAGTGAGATAACGGTCAATTTCCCACTGGTGCACTTTGGTACAGTAATCCTGCCACTCCAAAGTTTTCGCCGCCATATACCGGCGGTAAACATGGGGGCCTAAGGCTTCGATTAAGAGGGGGTCGTGACTCAGTTCTTGCAAAGCCTCTCCTAAACTTGCGGGTAGTTTTTCAATTTTGTGTTCCAGCCTTTCCTCATCGGTCAGTTCATAGATGTTGGCATTATAAGGAGGAGGCGGTGTTAGTTTGTTTTTGATTCCTGCCAGGCCTGCTTTCAAGGTTACGGCCAGGGCCAGATAGGGGTTGCAGGAAGGATCGGGGCTTCTAAGTTCGATGCGGGTGGAGAGGCCGCGTTTGGCCGGGATACGGATCAGGGGGCTCCTGTTAGCCGCGGACCAGGCAATGTAGATGGGGGCTTCGTAACCGGAGACCAGCCGTTTAAAAGAATTTACCGTGGGGTTGGTAATGGCTGTTATGCTCTTGGCATGTTTCATTACGCCTGCTATAAACTGGAGGGCAGTTTCACTTAATTGGTCGGGAGCCTGGGGGTCCCAGAAAGTGTTTTTTCCGTCTTTAAAGAGAGAAATGTTCATGTGCATACCGTTGCCGGCCGCAGCAAAAATGGGTTTGGGCATAAAAGTGGCATGAAGGCCATGGCGCTGGGCGATAATTTTTACTACTGTTTTAAAGGTGATGATTTTATCGGCAACATCCAGGGCGTGGGAGTATTTAAAATCTATTTCGTGCTGGCCGTTGCCTACTTCATGGTGTGCCGCTTCGATTTCAAAGCCCATCTTCTCTAAGGTCAGAACCATATCCCGCTTGGCCGATTCCCCCAGATCAAGAGGGGACAGATCAAAATAGCCTGCTTTGTCGTGGGTGTTGAGAGTAGGTGAACCGTCGGCATCGGTATGGAAGAGATAAAACTCGGCTTCGGGACCTACATTCATGGTATACCCCAGCTCTGCCGCTTCTTTTAAAACCTGTTTCAAAACGTAGCGGGGGTCTCCGGAGAAAGGCGTGCCGTTAGGATTATAGATATCACAAATGATGCGGGCCACAGCGCCTTCTTCCACAGGCCGCCAGGGAAAGATCAGAAAGGTGTTGATGTCGGGGCGCAGGTACATATCGGATTCCTGAATGCGGACAAACCCTTCGATAGAAGAGCCATCAAATGTCAGTTCCCCATTGAGGGCCTTCTCCAGTTGATTGGCGGTAATTGAGACATTTTTCGGTATACCGAGGATATCTGTGAACTGCAAGCGGATAAACCTGATGTTGAATTCTTTTACCTTTTTCAGAATTTCCTCACGGGTTGTAGCCAATATCATCACACCCCTTCCTAAAAAAATAAACGTCCAGAAACAAAACCTATAAAGGTCTGTCGCTGGACGCCATTGCCCATACTTAAAGATACTTCCTCGTATTTCAAACTATGCTGTTTTTCTTTATTCTAACAAAGAATAAATGAAATGCAAGGGGATATCTGGCAATATAATGTATTTCTCGCTCCTCTTTATTGAGGACCTTTAAGTTCATCATTGAGAATAATAGCTTCGGCCAGGGCTTTCATGGGTATGCCTTTATCCATGCTCTGTTTTTGTAAACGGCGGAAGGCCTCTGGTTCCGATAGTTTTAAATCACGCATGAGGATGTGTTTAGCCCGTTCCACCAGTTTCCGTGTTTCCAGGGTGTCTTTCAGTTTATTGATTTCCAGCTCCATCTGTTCCATTTTGCGGAAATTGGCCAGGGCCGTACGGATACTGGATTCTATGGACCACCTGTTTACAGGCTTTACTACGTAGGACATGATATAGTGCTCTTCAATAGCGTTGATTACATCCTGGTGATGCGGGGAGGTTACAAGAATAACGGGGGCTAATTTTTCCCTGGCAATGATGAGAGCGGCCTCCAGCTCACCGTACTGGTATAATTCTACATCTACCACTACAATACTGGGACGGGCAGACCGGGTAAGGCGCAGGGCCTGGGGGCCGTCGGAGGCCTCGCCCACGATGGTTAAGCCCATTTGCTGCAAAAGAGAGGTGATTTTATTGCGTTTTCTTGTATCCGAGCTGCATACTAGAACAGTGGTGACCATCTCACACTCCCCTTCTCTTTCAATTATCCTTAAATATAGGAAATTTATAGAGGAGTGTCAAGGTACTTTATAGAGGTTTAGCCGTGTATATTTTCAAAGGTCTCGCAGTTGGTGGTTTGGCACTTTTTGGCAAACAGACGACAGGGGACAATTTTGACAAGATAAAGTACCCTGGCAAGGTTTCTTTCTCGCAGGCAATTCGTAATTGCGTTCCACGGGGATGTGGCTCCAGCCGATGGCAGCCGTTATGGATTTGACGGGCTGCAGGAGAAAATGGGGAGTGACACTGAGCTCTATCTTTTTAGCGTCTATACTTTCCAGGAAAGCCTTTTGCCAGGAAAGAGGCCAGTCGCCATAGCCCGGGCTGAAGCGAGCCGTGGGGAAATATCCTTGCCGCCTGATTTCCCGGGAGATATGCTGGTCTAATTGTTCGGCTAAACCCTCCACGGCGGCAGAGGCCACTCCATCCAGGATGAGAGCGTGGGCAGTCCGCTCCCGGCCCAGTTCCGCCAATAAATTATCTATCCTGCTCCCCAGGGTGACGGCCAACAGGGATACTTTCACGGACGTGTCAAAATGGGGGACCGTTTTCTTCCCTGCGATGACCAAAGGGCTGGCCTCCAGGGTGATGCGTTCTGGCGATATATCTTTTACCCCATAAGTCTGCCAGAGGCCCTGGGGTTTAGCCAGCTCTTTTATTGACTGCAGGTAGTGTTGGATAAGATTCATAAGTTCCGGAGCAAGCCGGGTGCCGGATGTAATGCCCAGGAAGGGAAAAACCTCTTCGGGTGAAAGGTTTAACGGCAGTTGCACCAGGTTCATCTTAGCCAACCTCGGTTTCCTTGAGAAGGGCCTGCACTATTTTCACAGCTTCCACGGCATCTTTGCCGTAGCCGTCGGCCCCGATTTGCCGGGCGTAATCCGGGGTAACAACGGCGCCCCCCACGATAATTTTTACCTGGAGATTCTCTTTTCTTGCTTCTTTAATCACCCGTTCCATTTCTACCATGGTGGTGGTCATGAGGGCGCTCAAGCCTAAGATCTGGGCACCTTCATTTTTTACAGCCGCAATAAAATCTTCGGCAGGGACATTTTTCCCTAAGTCTATGACCCTGTACCCATAGTTTTCTAAAAGAGCACGGACAATGTTTTTACCAATATCGTGGACATCTCCTTTTACCGTACCCAGGACGATGGTTCCTTTGTGCTCCAGGGCCTGTCCAGAGAGATGTTTCTTTAAGAGGTCAAAGGCTTTCCTGGCTGCCTCGCCGGAGAGCATAAGCTGGGGCAGGAAGACTTCGCCCTTGGCAAAGAGTTCACCGATTTTCTCCAGGGGCGGGATAATCCCCTTATTAATAAGGGTAAGGATGTCGTGTTTAGGCAGCAGTTTTTCTAAAAGGTTACCAATCCCTTCGTGCTGCCCGTGGATGATGAGTTCATGGAGGGTCTCCAGGGACGCCTCGCTACCAGGGGCACTGATATCTTTCTTTTCTCCCGGGGAAGGAGCAGCTTTGCCGCTCCTGACCAGGTAGTTCTGGGCTCCGGGGTCGCGTCCTGTAAGTAAGGCAGCAGAGGCTATAGTTTCCCCAATTCGGGTGTCCAGGGGATTGACTATGGCAGCGTCCAGGCCGGCGCCCAGGGCCAGGGCCAGAAAAGTGCTGTTCAGCCAGGAACGCTGGGGCAAACCGTGGGAAACGTTGCTTACCCCCAGGATAGTGGAGACCCCTAAACGGGCTTTCACTAACTGGATAGCCCGCACAGTTTCCATGGCAATAGCAGGCGAGGTGGCAGCTGTCAGTACCAGGCAGTCGATGAGCACATCTTCTTTGGCTATACCGTAGGCTTTAGCCTGCTGGACAATCTTCTCGGCAATAATCAAACGGTCCTCGGCTTTCTCCGGGATGCCTCTTTCGTCCAGGGTTAGGCCCAGGACAGCGGCCCCGTATTTCTTGGCCAGGGGTAGGATGCTATCCAGACTCTTTTCCTCGCCATTGACGGAGTTAATCAGGGCTTTGCCCTGATATTCCTGCAGGCCCTTCTCCAGGGCTTCGGGACGGGTGCAGTCCAGGACCAGGGGCACATCCAGGGCCAGCTGGAGATGCTGAACCCCTTGAGCCAGAAGATGACCTTCATCTAAACCCGGTACACCTACGTTTAAATCCAGGGCCTGGGCCCCGGCCTTTACCTGGTTCTTGGCTTCCTCGTTCAGCAAGGGCCAGTTTTCTTGCCGGAAAGCCTCGGCTATTGTTTTGCGGGCTGTGGGATTGATGCGTTCACCAATCATTAAGGGCAGTTCACTTGTACCCAGGGAGACTACCTGGGTACGGCTGGCCAGGCGGGTGGGGAAAGTCCGGGGTGCAGGCCATACGGGCTCCCGGGAGACAAAGGCCTGGGACATGGCTTTAATATGTTCCGGCGTACTGCCGCAGCAGGCGCCGATCAGGTTGACACCCAGTTGACGGAAAGGTTCTACGTAGCGAGCCATTATTTCCGGGGAAAGTTTGTAGACCGTTTTGCCGGCGATAAACTCAGGCATACCTGCATTGGGTTCTACCAGAAGGGGCAAATCGGTGGCTTCCCGGTAGGCCTTCATAATGGCCAGCAATTCCTCGGGGCCGGTAGAACAATTGGCTCCCAGGAGGTCAGCACCCATGGCTTCCAGAACTACGGCAGCAGCCTGGGGAGTGGTACCCGTGAGGGTACGGCCTTTAGTATAGGTGAGGGAACAGGCTACGGGCAGGGAAGTGTATTGCTTAGCGGCATAGAGGGCAGCCCGGGCTTCACCCAGGTCGGAAAAAGTCTCCAGGAGAATAAAGTCGGCACCACCATCGGCCAGGGCCTGTACCTGTTCTACGAAGATTTCCACCAATTCATTCCAACTGATATCACCCAGGGGAGCGGGAAAGTGCCCCGTGGGTCCCACAATTCCGGCCACAAAAGCCTTTGTTCCTACTACCTCTCTTACCAGTTTAGCCGCTTTTATATTAATTTCTCGAACCCGGGAAGAGGCATCATATTCTTTTAGTTTCAGGGCATTGGCTCCGAAAGTGTTGGTCTGGACTATTTCCGAACCGGCTTCTAGATAAGCCTGGTGAATGTGTTTGATGGTCTCGGGGTATTCCAGCATCCAGAGTTCCGGGCTCTGACCCGGGGGCAGTCCCGAGGCTGCCAGCATCGTTCCCATGGCGCCATCCCCCAAAAGTACTTTTTTCCTTATTGTATGAAGAAAATTAGACATGGCAAACACCTCCAGTTTAGCTCATTCTAGCTAGTAATCGGGAGGAAGTCAATAATATCCGGAGAGCTAGTCATATTATTTAAAGGGGGACAATATACTTTAGGTAAAAGACCGTGTTTTGAGGGGGATGACCATGGGTAAATTGTGGGAACCAGAGGGGAAATTTAACTACCGGTCCTACTACAATAAGCGTAAATCACCTTGGGAAGGTCTCAAGAAGAGTGGCCGTTTCACAAAAATACTATGGCAGACCTTGGCTTCCCTTGTGATTTTTTTCCTGGTCTGGGGGATATTCCAGTTTGAGGGACCTTTTGTTTCTTCAGTGCAAAGTACGGTGAAGGGCTGGTTTACCGAGGATTATGATATCCAGCCGGTACTGAAGTTCTTTTCGCAAGTGGGATTATGGGGTGACAGTTTTGAACGGGCTGCCTTTGAGACGGTAAAAAAACAGGAGGACTTAGGACCCCTGACTGTGCCCGTGTCCGGGCAGATTACCAAACCATTTGGCTGGATTGTGGGAGCCGATAATGCGCAAATATTTCATGATGGGATTATTATCGCTGCACCTGAGGGGACTCCCGTCAAAGCTGCCTTAAGCGGCGTGGTTACTCTTATTGGCAATGAAGAGGCTTTAGGACGGGTGGTGGAAATCACCGATGCAAAAGGAGTCGTCTGTAAATATGCACACTGTAAGGAGATTCTGGTGAATCTAAACGACCAAGTATCTCAGGGGCAGGTGATTGCCAGGGTAGGTAAAACGGGCAAAGCTGCCAATCCCCAGTTATATTTTAAGGTAACCAACAAAGATGAGCCCCTGGATCCGGCCAAACTCTTCATGCCTGTGAGCAGCAAGATTTAGTTGGCAGTTGGTAGTTGCTCAATCCATAACAACCAACAACTACCAACTAACAACTGAGTCATTGCCATCTGTAGGAAAGAATTGTATATTAGACATAGCAGATTTTTTCTAGGTTTATTTATCCATAATAGATATAATAAGGAATCATAGTTTTGAGGAGGCAGTTGATTTTGAACCAGTTGAGGCAGGTTCTGGAAGCAGAAATTTTACCAAAAGTAATTAAACCATTACGCTATGTGGGTAATGAACATAATGTAGTGAAGAAAAACTGGGATACCGTTAAACTGCGTACCCTTTTTGCTTTTCCCGACCTCTATGAGGTGGGGATGTCCCATCTGGGATTGCGCATTCTATATCATCTGGTGAATGAACAGCCGGATTATTTGATGGAACGAACTTTTGCCCCCTGGACCGACATGGAAAAGGAGCTGCGGGAAAGGAACATTCCCCTTTTCGGCTTGGAATCCTGCCGGCCCCTCAGGGATTATGACTGTATCGGTTTTACCTTGCAGTATGAAATGAGTTATACCAATATCCTGAACATGCTGGATTTAGGTGGGATACCTCTGAAGGCAGAAGAGCGGGATGATTCCTATCCTCTGATTATGGCCGGGGGACCGTGTGCCTATAATCCTGAACCCCTGGCAGATTTTTTTGATTTTTTTGTTATTGGTGAAGGAGAAGAAGTTATTCTGGAAATCTTTGAATTGATAACAAGGCACCGGGAAGCCCGCCAGGGCTGCCAGGAGAAAAAAGTATTGCTCAAGGAACTGGCCCAAATCCAGGGTGTCTATGTTCCCGCTTTTTATGAACCTCTTTACGGTGAGGACGGAAAGTTGCGGGAGATTAAGGTAAAAGAATCTGGTGTGGCGCCCAGGATCGTGAAGAGAGTGGTTAAAGACCTGGATGAGGCCTATTTTCCCGATAAACCACTGGTGCCTTACATGGAAGTAGTTCACGATCGCATTATGCTGGAAGTGCTGCGGGGCTGCAGCAGGGGCTGCCGTTTTTGCCAGGCAGGCATGATCTACCGGCCTGTACGGGAGAGGAGCAAGGAAGTATTAAGCAGTCAGGCGGAAAAACTGGTAGAAAGTACGGGATATAATGAAATCTCTCTTACCTCCCTCAGTACCAGTGACTATACGTGTATAGAGCCTTTGTTACGGGAACTCTTAGATAAATACCAGAAAGAAAGCATTGGTGTGTCCCTGCCCTCACTCCGGGTGGATTCCTTTTCTATGAACCTGGCCCAGGAAGTACAGCGTGTCAGAAGGACTGGTCTTACTTTTGCCCCTGAGGCCGGAACCCAGCGCCTGCGCGATGTTATTAACAAAGGGGTTACGGAAGAAAACCTCATCAAAGTGGCTACCACCGCTTTTGAGGCGGGATGGTCCCAGATTAAACTGTATTTTATGATTGGTCTCCCTACGGAAACTTTTGAGGATATTGAGGGGATTGCTATTCTCGCCAAAAAAGTTTTGGATATTGGCCTCAATATTACCAGGAGTCAGGGGCGCCATAAGTCTCCCAAGGTCACCATCAGTGTGTCTTCCTTTGTCCCCAAAGCCCATACACCTTTCCAGTGGGAAGCCCAGGATAAACTGGAGCTTTTAAAAGAGAAACAGCAGTTTTTAAAAAGCAAAATAAGTGATAAGCGAATAACCTACAATTATCATGACGCTTCTTTAAGCCTTCTGGAAGCAGTTTTTGCCAAAGGTGACCGGCGTATGGGTAGAGTCCTGGAAGAAGCCTGGCGCCAGGGCTGTAAATTTGACAGCTGGTCGGAACACTTCCGGTTTGCTGCCTGGATGCAAGTCTTTGAAAAGCTTGGCATCAAGGTGGAAGATATCGCCAATGTGCCATTTTCTTATGATGATGTACTGCCCTGGGACCACATTGACATGGGAGTGACCAAAAAATATCTCTGGTTGGAAAGAGAAAAGGCTTACCAGACTGCTACAACCGGAGACTGCCGTTTCCAGCATTGTACTGTGTGTGGTATCTGCCAGGATTTAGACGTAGCCATGATTTTGCGGAAAGGTGGGAAAGCCGATGTTGCTGCGCGTTAAGTATGCTAAAACACCGGAAGGGCGTTTCCTCTCCCACCTGGATATGGCCAGGACCATGGAAAGGGCCTTTCGCCGTGCCCGCTTACCGCTGGCTTTCTCCGAGGGTTTTAATCCCCATCCCAAGTTCTCCTTTGGTTCTGCCCTGGCCGTAGGGGTAACCAGTGAAGGAGAGTACCTGGATATTGAATTAAGAGAAGACCTGCCAGTGGAAGAAGTGCGTTCCAGGCTGGAGGCTGCCTTACCGCCGGGACTGAAGCTTCTGGAAATAAAGAAATTAGAAAACCGGGGAGAAAGCCTGACTGCTCAGATTAACATGGCCCGGTATCAACTGGAAATCCCGTTGCTCCAGACGGTGAGCCGGGAGCAGTTAGATGAAGCAATTGCCGCCATCCTGGCCGAGTCCGCTTTTACCATTACCCGGCAGGGGAAGAAGGGACCCCGGGAAGTGAATATCAGAGAAGGCATTTTCGATCTCAAGGGGAAAGTAGAAGATAATATTGTGCTGTTAGAAATGGATCTGCAAACCGGCAGTGAAGGAAATGTTAAACCCGATGAAGTACTGCAAATCCTAAGGGATAAGGGAAATATCCCCCTGGCTCCGATTGTCCGGATTCACCGGCAGGGCTTGTTTATCCGTAAAGATGACAGGATAAAAACCCCAATGGAGGAAGAGTGAGGTCTTTGAGTAGGAGTGACCATTGATGTACAGAGAAATACTCGTACAAGTCGCAGAAGAGGAAACGAAAGTAGCTGTGCTGGAAGAGGGACAGCTGGTGGAAATCTATGTGGAACGGGCCCTCAACCAGCGTTTGGTAGGCAATATTTACAAGGGTGTGGTCCAGAATGTGCTGCCCGGCATGCAGGCTGCCTTTGTCGATATCGGGCTGGAGAAAAATGCTTTCTTGTATGTGGAAGATGCTCTGGCCAATGTCTTATGGCAGGACGAGGAGCATGTTCCTATCAAAGATGGGGTACGTCCCAATATTCGCGATATCGTCAAAGAAGGACAGGAGATTGTGGTCCAAATTGCCAAGGAACCGGTGGGTACCAAAGGGGCCAGGGTTACCACCCAAATTACTCTACCGGGACGCTACCTGGTACTGATGCCTACCGTGGAGTATACGGGTATTTCCAGGAGAATTGAAGAAGACGCGGAAAGAGAAAGGCTCAAAGCTATCGCTGAAGAGATTAAGCCCCCCAACATGGGGGTGATTGTACGTACTGTTGCTGAGGGTTCCCTGAAAGAAGAGTTAGAACAGGACATCAAAAACCTGATGAAAATTTGGCAGCGTATCAAAAACAAAGCCCAAACCGTTACGGCACCGGCTCTCTTACACAAAGACTTAGAACTGGTGCAGCGGATTTTGCGGGATGTTTTTACTGATGATGTCCAGCGTTTAAGCGTGAATTCCCGTCCTGTCTTTGAAAAGATTATTGATTTTTTGGAAGCCACGGAAACCCATCTTAAAGGGAAGGTATTTTTAAGTGATACCAACAATCTTTTTGAAAAATATGCCATTAACCATGAGTTGGCCCAGGCCCTGAAAAGAAAAGTCTGGCTCAAAAGCGGAGGCTATCTGGTTATTGACCAAACCGAAGCCCTCACGGCCATTGATGTGAATACGGGAAAATTCGTGGGCAGTACGGATTTAGCCGATACGGTCCTGAAAACGAATTTGGAAGCTGCCCAGGAGATAGCCCGGCAGCTGCGTTTGCGAAATATCGGCGGTATTATCATCATCGATTTTATCGATATGACCGATCCCCATCACAAAGAACGGGTACTTAAGGTCCTGGAGGAGGAATTAAAAAAAGACAAGGTCAAAGCCCACATTTTGGGCATTACTCCCCTGGGATTGGTAGAAATGACCCGTAAAAAGGTGCGTCAATCTCTCTCCAGTACTTTGGAGAAATGCTGCCCCTACTGTGAGGGTAAAGGAACGGTACTTTCCGAAGAGACCGTCCTCCTTTCCCTCAAGAATGAATTGAAAGAAGTGGCAGCCCGGACAACCTCCGATAATCTTCTGGTGGAAACTCATCCTCATGTGGCGGCACTGCTGATCGGTGCAGGAGCCAGTGAACTGAGGAACCTGGAACAACGACTGGGCAAACGGATCATTGTTAAAAACAAAGAACAATTTCATTTAGAGCATTATGAGGTGAAAACACAGTATCCTTGACATCTCCAGCTATCTATGATACTCTTTCATATTGTAGGCGCTTACGCCTGCCAAACCGCACAACCCGGGTTTTAAATGCGTCAAGCTACCTTGGAGATGGCGAGTCTAGGACAGGGGAGGTGTAAAAATGTACGCAATTATTGAAACCGGTGGCAAGCAGTTTAAGGTACAGGAAGGCGACGTCCTGAACGTAGAAAAACTTCAGGCTGCTGAAGGCGAAACTGTGGAAATTACCAAAGTCTTAGCCGTTGTTAAAGATGGCGAGGTTGTTGTAGGTACTCCCGTAGTACCGGGCGCTAAGGCTGTTTTAAAGGTTTTAAAGCATGGCAAGGGCGACAAAATTATCGTTTTCAAATATAAGCCCAAGAAAAACTACCGTAAAACCCAGGGCCATCGTCAACCCTTTACGAAAGTTGTTGTAGAAAAGATTATGGCTTAAGATGATACATGCGGATATTTATTTTGACGGTTCTCTTTTGAAGGGTTTTATCATTAAAGGTCATGCCGGTATGGCGGAATCGGGGGAGGATATTGTTTGCGCCAGCGTTTCGGTCCTGGCCCAGACAGCCCTTCTCGGTTTAGATGCCTATTTGACGGTGAAGCCAAGCTGGCAGCTTGATGACGAGGGTTATCTGGAATGCTGGTTACCGGAAGGTTTAGCTCCTGAGGAAATGACGAAGGCCCAGGTCATTATGCACACCATGGAACTTGGACTTCTATGTATTGAAGAAAGTTATGGACAGTATCTGAAGGTCAGCAAGAGGAGGTGGACCAAATGCTGTTAAAAATGAACCTGCAACTTTTTGCTCACAAAAAAGGGGTGGGCAGTTCACGTAACGGACGGGACAGCGAGGCTAAACGCCTTGGTGTAAAACGTTTTGACGGGCAGTTTGTTACTGCCGGAAACATCCTGGTTAGACAAAGAGGTACTAAAATCCATCCCGGTGAAAACGTGGGCATTGGTAAAGACGATACACTCTTTGCCCTGATCGACGGGTATGTGAAGTTTGAACGTAAAGGTAAAGAAAAGAAACAAGTGAGCATTTATTCCGAAGCTGTTATGTAATGTTAAGCCCCGGTTAAACCGGGGCTTTCAATTTTTCTTTAGTGATGGTAAATTATAGATACAAAGGTAGGTATTTGTGTGAAATTGGCGATAAGGTGTGAAGCGTGTGGCAGAACTGGACTATTTGGAAAAATTACTGGAAGCGCAGCGAATCATACGGCATGACTGTATGAATCATTTTCAGGTGGTTCACGGTTACCTGCAAATTGGGCGGCCTGAAAAAGCCCGGGAATATCTGTTGAAAGCTACGGAGTCTTTTCAGCGTTATAGTGTGCTGGGAAAAATATGTTTACCACAGCTTCAGGCCTACCTCACCTGGGTCTTGGCTTCTATAGGCGAACAGGGTGATTTTTTAACAATCCAGGTGGAAGACAGCCTGGAGGCCTGGAAAGAGGACGACGGGGAGGTAGCGGAAGTTATTTCTGCTTTGTTTGAGCCGCTGCTTAAGGCTCTTTCCCAGCAACAAGTACAGTGTCAAATGTTAATCGGTGGGAAAGAATATACACACATTCACCTCCTCGTCCATGGACAGGAGGATATGGTCAAAGAATATGCGGGAAGGATTAAAGCCTGTAGCGAGGCCGGAAACCTTAGGAATTTTACGGTCCGGAGTGAGCTTACCGATGTCTTGAGAATTCAGGTAGGAAAAGAAACCAACAATTACGGTAATAATAGACAGTGAAACTGCAGGTGAGGTAGGGAAATCCATGTTTTATGATTATGCCAAGATTTATGTAAAGGGTGGGGACGGCGGTAACGGTATCGTCGCTTTTCGCCGGGAAAAATACATACCGGAAGGGGGACCTGCCGGCGGTGACGGAGGTCAGGGCGGCAGTGTGATCCTGGAAGCCGATGAGGGTTTACGTACTCTGGTTGACTTTCGTTATAAGCGCCATTTCAAAGCTCCCCGGGGCCAGAATGGCATGAGTAAGAACATGCACGGTGCCAACGGGGAAGATCTGGTGGTCAAGGTACCCATAGGAACGGTAGTCAAATTGGCCGAAACCCACGAAACCATAGCCGACCTGTCCCAGCAGGGACAGCGCTTTGTGGTGGCCAAAGGCGGACGCGGGGGCAGGGGTAATGCCCGCTTTGCCAATCCTGTCAACAGGGTTCCCGAAGTGGCCGAAAACGGTGAACCCGGGGAAGAAAAGTGGCTGGAATTAGAGTTGAAACTGCTGGCCGATGTTGGTTTAATTGGTTATCCCAATGTAGGCAAGTCCACCATCATCTCCCATGTTTCTGCAGCTAAACCGAAAATTGCCGATTATCATTTCACTACCATTGACCCCAACTTAGGTGTGGTCAGGCTGGAAGAAGGCAAGAGCTTTGTTCTGGTGGATATTCCCGGTTTAGTAGAAGGAGCCAGTGAAGGAGTGGGTTTGGGACACCGCTTCCTGCGCCATGTGGAGAGAACCAGGCTTCTTTTGCATGTTTTAGATATCTCCGGTTCCGAAGGCCGTGACCCCCTGGAAGATTACGAGATCATAAATGCGGAATTAGAGAAGTATAATCCGGTCTTAAAAACCCGGCGGCAAATCATCGTGGCCAATAAAATGGATCTGACCGGTGCTATGGAAAACCTGGAGAGATTAAGGGAAGTCCTGGGGAAGGAATACGAAATCTATCCTGTCTCCGCCGTCACGGGGGAAGGGCTGAAGCCCCTCATGTTCCGGGCTGGCCAGTTATTGGAGGAGATCCCGGAAACTCCGCTTTTCATTGAAGAAGAAGGCTTAAAAATTACGAAGGTAGCAGGAGGACCGCCCTTCGAGGTCGAATATAATGATGGTGCATGGGTTGTTTCTGGCCCGGAAATTGATAGATTAGCGCAAAAAACAGATTTTTCCAATGAAGCCGCAGTGAGACGTTTTTTGTTCAATTTGCGTAGAATGGGTGTAGAAAAAACCCTGCGGGAAAAAGGGGCTAAGGATGGTGATGTGGTTCGTATTAAGGATCTAGAGTTTGATTTTGTTGATTAAAACTAAATCCTTAGCTTTTGACAGGAATGGAGGTACCTTCAGACACCATGCAGTGTTTTGAATGCGGTAATTGCCGTGAAGATGTGGTCACATATTACTGCACAGCCAAAAATGAGTTCGTTATCAAGAATACGAACAATGTCATCGAGAAACAGAGAGGAAATTTTGGCTGGAAAAAGGGTGATCCCCGTTATGAAACCAGGAGAAGGTCGAGCCGTGGGGAGGAAGCAAAGAAAATAGGGTAAAGAAAGCTAGAAGGTCTATCCGGTTTTGTTCCCGGATAGACCTTCTATTTTTGTTCTTGTTATTCGGATGTCGGATGGCGGATGGCGGAAAGCGCAGGCTGTCCAGCGGCTCTCCTAGGATACTTTTTGCCTAGACCGGCTCCTGTAATCTGCAGGTTTTGGTCCAGGGTCACTGTGGCGGAAAAAGGATGGTAATCCCGGAAACGATAGCGCAGCTCCGTGAATTTTATTTCATGTCCCTCGCCACAAGGTTGGCAAGTGATCACAGGGTGGCGGGTAAAATCCCAAAAGACCCGGATAGGTGGGGCTTGGAGGGCCGCGTCTAAAAAGTGAGGCGGCACGTTATTTTTATAATATATCCCCTCAACTTGGATAATAGAGGGTAAACTGGTGCTCCCCGTATAGTACTTCTCCTTTTTCTCCACGACAAAATCCCATTTAGCGAAGTTCAGGGTAGGGACCAGGCTTAATGCGTCGATGCCGGGAGTAAAATGCTCAAGCAGGAGAGCATAGAGTTTCCTGCGGGTGTAGAGCCGGGCCAGGATATAAAGGAGAACCAGGGCAAAAACGCCTAAAAACACCGAACCGGGAGGATAACCCCGCCAGACCAGGAGAAAGCCTGAACCTAAAAGAAGGAGAATAGGTAATTCAATAATCATCAGGACATCCCAGGCCAGTTTCCTGGGGGAAAAAGGCAGAAGAGCCTGTGTTCCGTAGGATGTCAAGAGGTCAAAGAAGACATGGAGGAAAACTGCTGCCAGTGTCCACATAAAAACCAGCAGGGGGGAAACGGAAGGAAAGATTATTTTTAAGACCAGGGTAGTCACACCGGGAATCAAAAGCTGGGAAATGAGGGAATGGGAAAAGCCCCGGTGGTGTTTAAGATAAGCTGTTTCTCCCTTAAAACGAAAAAAAATGTCAAGATCCGGTGCCTGGGAACCGGCCATAGTTGCCCAAAAGATAGCTTTCTGAGTTACAGGGTCCTGGGCCACCTGGGGAGACAAATGGGCCAGTTGGGCAAGACCGATGGCCGTTAACGCATGTGTCAGTGTGTCCAAATATTATCAGCCTTTCCTTAAAAGTATTCATTATCCATTATAACTGTTTTTCGGCAGTTTTATGACGCAAATATTATTACTGGACATCCATGCCGCTAACAGCACCAGCAGAAGAATGAAATTATTCATTCAGGCTTGCCATCATGTATACGCTTTCGGCTCCCCGCTTCCCGCTTCCAGAATTTTTTATCTTATGATTTATTTTCGGGTAGCGGGGATCGGGTAACGGGTAGCGACCACCGTGTTTACGGTTAAAATGGATGGCAAGCAATAGACCCTGCTTTATTGATGTGAGAAGTGCTACGCCTATGCCGGCACATACCATGCTGTAAAACTTTTTAGAAAATAGAGGAATTCCCCCCTCCGCAGCTAATTTATACCTAAAAAAAGGGGGATTTTCATGTTGGAACAGGATTTGGTAACGAAGGCCAAAGATTTGGCGGCAGCCAACTTTAAGGAAAAGATGAACTGCGCAGAATCTGTCTTTTCTGCCCTACGTGGTGTAGGGTTAATCGATTGTCCGGCGGAGACAGTAGCCCTGGCAACCGGCTTCGGTGGTGGGATAGGCTTGACGGGGTATGCTTGTGGGGCACTGCTGGGAGCCGTAAACTGCCGGGAGCTGTGTGCGCCTTATGAATGGCAGAGTAAGGAAAGGAATTTAAACTGTCGTAAGGCTGTGGAGACGGCGGTGGAAATCGCCGTAGAGCACATCCTGGCCGGTAGAACGGACGGGTTAATGCGTACTTTTGGACCGAATGTGGCCGGGGCCGAATAGAAGGGGAGTTATTTCAAAAAATGGAAAATGGTATACTATATATTATAAGTATTAAGAAGAATAGCGAGGATAATGTATATGAGACCACCCATTAAAGCCGATGAGTTTATAAACAGGAATAAAGAATGTTTTTTAAAAGCTACAGGAGGGAAAAAAATAAAAGCGCCAAGAGCCAAACCAAGGAGCAGGGAAGAATTCATTGCCATAGGTCGGGCAGTAGTTGCTGCAATAAGAAAGGCTGAGGCTGATGGCCGTTTTAGTTATGACCCGCAGAAAGGATTGAGAATCAAATGGAAGAGCTAAAACAGAAACTCACTGAGATTCTATCCAATCAAGACAGTATAATGCGCCGGATTGGTGTAGTGGCAATATTAACTCAGGCTTTTAAGAAATATTTTATCATTCCTGTCATAGTAGGCGGATTTGCAGTAGAGCTGTGGACCATGGGCAAGTATGCCACCATGGATATTGATTTAATTGCCGATGGTATAGCTGAATA
>JAIHAN010000033.1 GCA_020054815.1 Peptococcaceae bacterium
GGCGAAAATGTCTAACCTACTGGCAACCTTACTTGGCGTTCCATGACAACCGCCACTGACGGTTATCAAGTGGCCGCCAAATAATGTGGGCATCAACATAATCCCTGGGATTATTGCAGGTATATTGCCAAATATATTTCTGGAGATTGGGCATATAATACCTAATGAAAGAGAAGAAGTTAGCGTTTGAAGGTGTTTAGGTAAAAAGATTGCCGCACAATTTGAAATGTCCTTTCATCTGTAATACGATAAATCGCTGATATAATACCTGGTTAAGGAAGTGATTCTCACATGTGTGATTGCTGTTGCGAAAAGGAAAATAACTTTGCCCGATGCCCTGTTTGTCAGACTATGGGGCAGCTGGTAAAAAGTATTACTGTGAAAAATTTAGTGGCAGAAGATTTAGTACCCCAAATAAAAGAAAATGACTATTATTTATGTGCAAACCCCAAATGTGACATTGTGTACTTTGATACCAATGGCAATGTATATACCCAACAGGAAGTAAAGATGCCTGTCTGGTTTAAAGAAGGGGCTAGCCCTAAATATGCCTGTTATTGCAATAAAGTTACGGTTGAGGAAGTCATAAACGCTGTAATAAATAAAGGAGCTAAAGATTTGAAAGCTGTGACGGAAATAACAGGGGCAATGAAGCATGGCAAGTGTCTGACCAACAATCCCTCTGGTCAATGCTGTCATAAAGAGATGCAAAGGATTATTGACAATGCTCTTCAATCATGAAGCAGTATAAACTTATTCTAACCATATTTTGGCCCAAGGGCACTTCTCCAATGCTGTTGTATGCTGTATACGGCGAAAAATTTGACGTAGAAGGAGAAGGTGCAAATGAAAAGACTAGGACTATTACCAAAGCTCTTATTTGCCATCGCTGTTGGTATTTTACTGGGCAGCATCGGACCCGAATGGTTCATAGTAAATTTACCATATACAAAAACCTCTCTGTGCTATTGGTGCAGGGAGGTTTTTTTCTTCCCGGGTTACTCCATAGGGGTTTTGTTCTTATTGCCCGCTGCCAGGCATAAAATGAAAAGGAAGATGGGAGGGGAGCAGCAATGAATCTAAACCAGCACAGCAAAAACGTTCAGCAAAAAATTGCACATTACCTGGATATTCCCAAAGAAATTATCCTGGATTTACCCAAAATCACTCTCATTGGGGATATTCAGCTCTATATAGAAAACCACCGGGGAATTATTGAATATACTTCTGAGAAAATCCGTATCGCTATAGCTATTGGGGAACTGGAAATTGGCGGTGAAAAACTGGTCATTCGCAATATCACACGGGAAGAGATGTATTTGGACGGTCATATCAAGTCGGTTCAGTTTAACCGGTAGGAGGGAGAAAGATGAAATGGTACGGGATGCTGACCGGTTATGTGGAAGTGAACCTCTGGGGGGAAAATCCCGAAAGAGTTATTAATATGGCCATGAGCAGGGGAATATACCTGTGGGATATACGCCAGGTGGATAAGGGCTATTTTCGCCTGAAAGTTCGTTTGGGGGGATACAAGGCCTTGCGGCATATTGTCAGGAGGTCTTCCTGCCGGATTAAAATCAGGGAAAAAAAAGGATTCCCTTTTTGGCTTTTCCGGGCGCAAAAGCGAAAGATCCTTGTCTCCGGGGTGCTATTTTTTTGTTTAACCCTTTACCTGCTTAGCTCTTTCGTTTGGTTCATCGAAATCCGGGGTAATGAAAGGGTGCCTGGCGATCTTATCTTAACTAAAGTGGAGGAGCGGGGACTGAAAAAAGGAGTACCCATCAAAAGCTTTAATAAAGAGACAGTTAAAGAAAAACTACTTATTGAAATCCCTGAATTGGCCTGGGTGGGAATCACTATCCAGGGAACCAAGGTGATTATCGAAGTGGTGGAAAAAACGGTAGTCCCTTATACAGATGAGAGTAAACCGGCGGATTTGGTGGCCGGTATGGATGGACAGGTGGAAGAACTTTTAGTGTTGAAAGGTACACCTCTGATCAAAGAGGGGGATATGGTAACCAAGGGTCAGGTACTGATCCAGGGGTTAGTCTACCCGCAAATACAGGTGAACCAGGACGGCAGTATTACACCCAGCGGTAATCCCGAAAGGGTACGGGCCCGTGGTGTGGTACGCTCTAAGGTAACACGGAAACTGATTGGACAGTGTGCTGTAAAGGAAGAAGGGGATTTGGATACAGGCGCCGAGACAACTATTGTCATCCTAAGATTTATGGGGAGGGAGGTTATTGTCAGCGGCCCCAAAACTGTACCTTATGAGCGGTATCGCAAGATTAGACTGGTGAAAACCCTATTCCCGGGCAGGAATATACTACCTCCTGTCGAATTAATAACTGATACTTATTTCCAACAAGAACATTATGAGAAGAACTGGGGTGTGGAAGGAGCGTACCAGGAAGCCGTGAAGAGGGCCCGTGCGGAATTACTGAAAGCACTCCCTCAAGACCACCGTATTATTAAAGAAGGACATGAGCCCGTGCCTGCAGAGAAAAAGGGTTTGATTAAAGCCCTTTATTTCCTGGAAACTATCGAGGACATAGGCGTCTATAAAGTTTCTTCCTGACTTCCTATAGGGTATAATATATAATTAGGAATGTATTTCATTTTACGAAGCAAGGAGGTTACTAACTCATTGACTGCTATCAAAGAAAGGCACTTGAGTCTCAGTAATCAGGAAGCAGCAGTCTTGTATGGACTCCAGGATGAGAACCTGAAGTTCCTGGAAAACCATTTGGGAGCAAAAATTGTTGCCCGGGGCGGTGAAATACTGATCACGGGCAGTTCCGAAGAAGTGGATATAGCTTATGAGGTCTTTAACCAGCTTATTGAATTGATTCGTACCGGAAACGTGATTACGATTCCCGATATTAACTACTGTTTAAGAGTGGTAACCGAAGGTAAAGGCGCTAATTTGACAGATATGCTGAACCAGGTGCTGCAGGTTACGGCCAGGGGCAGACAAATTAAACCCAAAACCATTGGTCAGTATAATTACGTCCAGGCCATCAAAAACCATGACATCGTTTTTGGCATTGGTCCTGCCGGGACGGGCAAAACGTATCTCGCTGTGGTCATGGCAGTTACGGCTTTGAAAAATAAAGAAGTAAACCGTATCATTCTCACCCGTCCCGCTGTGGAAGCAGGCGAAAAGTTAGGCTTTCTGCCCGGTGACTTACAGGAGAAGGTAGACCCTTATCTTCGTCCCCTTTATGACGGTCTTTATGATGTACTGGGTATTGAAACGGCCCAGCGCTATATGGATAAGTCCGTTATCGAAATAGCACCCCTGGCTTATATGCGGGGAAGAACACTGGATGATTCCTTTATCATTCTGGATGAAGCACAGAATACTACCCCGGAGCAGATGAAAATGTTTCTCACCCGGATTGGCTTTGGTTCCAAAGCGGTAGTGACAGGCGATGTTACCCAGGTAGACTTACCAAAGAATGCTAACTCCGGCCTGGTCGTGGTACAGAAAATCCTGAAAGGTATTAAAGGCATAAGTTTTCAGTATTTAAGCCAGGCCGATGTGGTCAGGCACCCTGTAGTACAGCGCATTATCCTGGCTTACGAGGAGTACCAGAGACAGGAAGAAGAAGGTAATGCCAAGGGTTTATAGGAGGAGATCACTATAACTGGTAACAAAAGGAGTATTCAGCCTCCCAAGTTTATAGGAAATATCTGGGTGAACAGGAAGGTACGCCGGTTTACCTGGTTTCTTATTTTCTTTTTAGGGATAATGGGTATCTTTGCCACCCACTTCCTGCCGGAGAATTACTCTTTAAAGGAAGGAGAGGTGGCCCCCTATACCATCAAGGCCCGCCAGACCATTACCTTTGAAGATGCCAAGAAAACTGCGGAACGCAAACGTTTGGCCGCGGAAAAGATCCCTGATATTTATGTAATGGACAAGAAGGTGCTGTCCGAGCTGGAGGAAGATATTGCCCGTACTTTTCAGGACTTTTTAAACATTACCAAAAATGATGCTCTGGATAATAAGGAAAAAGTACGGACTATTAAAAATGAATTCAAAATTAGCGAGGACACGGCCAATAACCTCCTGACCATTGAAACTGAGACCATTAAGGCCTTGCGGGCGGAAACCATTAGTCTGGTCAGGGCCCAGTGGCAGAACGGGGTAAAAACAAACGAAGTAGATGAAAGATTAACGAAAATATTTTCCCAGGTTGAGCTGTTGAATATCAAAGCCTCCTATAAAGAACTGATTAAGGGCGTTTTGCATAAAGTTGAATTCAGACCCAACCATCTTCTGGATGAAGATGCCACCCGCAAAGCGAGAGAAGAAGCCCAAAGGAATGAAGGCCCTGTTTTTGTGACCATCCGTAAAGATCAGAAAATTGTTGGTGAGGGAGAAGTCGTAACCGCCGAACATATAGAAATTTTGAAACTTATGGGTTATCAAAGGACAGCTTCGCCCTATGTCACCGTCGGCGGAATCGGGCTCTTTGTTTTATTGATGCTGGTGCTTACCATCCTGTTTTTGCGTCACTACCGCAGGGATTTGTACCGCAAGGAAAACAATTTACTTCTTTTAAGCCTTCTCTTTTTTATCACCTTGCTGTTGGCCAAACTGATTGCCACTATTAAGATTAGTCCCCAGCCGCAAGTAGCCGAGCTTGTGGGTTATCTGATACCAATTTCCGCCGGTTCTATGTTAGTGGCCATTTTACTAGATACGAAGCTGGCCATCTTTTTGACCACCGTGCTCAGCTTTTTTGTGGGAATTCTCACTGGCAACCAGCTTAGCTATGCCATTAATGCCTTTACCGGCGGCCTGGTGGGGATATATAGCGTTTCTAAGTTCAGTCAGAGACTGGACTGGGTTAAAGCCGGACTTTTTGTGGCTCTCGCCCAGATTATCACCATTATCTCCCTCGGTTTAATGAACAACAGTTCTTGGCAACTGATGCTTATTGGCAGTTTTCTGGGGCTCTTGAACGGGCTTTTTTCCGCTATTTTTGCTTATGGCAGCTTACCCTTTTTGGAATCGGGATTTAAGGTCACCACCAGTGTCCGTTTGTTGGAACTCTCCAATCCCAACCATCCTCTTTTAAAGAGACTGCTTTTCGAAGCGCCCGGGACATATCATCACAGCATTCTGGTGGGTAACCTGGGTGAGGCGGCGGCCGATGCGGTGGGAGCTGATTCCCTGCTGGTACGGGTGGGCGCTTATTATCACGATATCGGTAAACTGAAAAGACCCTATTTCTTTATTGAAAACCAGTTGGGCGGGGAGAATCCCCATGAAAAGCTGACACCGTCCTTGAGTACTTTGATTATCACTTCCCATGTCAAAGACGGTGTGGAACTGGCTAAGCAGCATGGCATACCGCCGGTGATCATTGATCTGATTCAACAGCACCATGGGACCAGTTTGGCTACCTATTTTTATCATAAAGCTTTAGAATTGGGGAACGCTGATAATGTCAAAGAAAGTGATTACCGCTACGATGCACCCAAACCCCAGTCGAAGGAAGCTGCCATTATTATGCTGGCAGACAATGTGGAAGCTGCTGTACGTTCCATGACCTCAACTTCCAGCGGTAAAATTGAAGGTTTAGTGCGTAAAATTATCAAAGAACGCCTGCAGGATGGACAGTTGGATGAATCTGCTTTGACTTTCAAGGATTTAGATTTGATTGCCACGGCCTTTACCAGGATTTTAAGCGGGATTTTCCATTCCCGTATTGAATACCCGGAAAATGTGCTGCAAGCAATGGAAGGGAGCAATCTTCTCGATGGAGATCTTAATCGACAATCAACAGACGAGAATTCCGGTAACACCGGAGATGGAGAAAATAATTCGTGATGTCATCCTCAAGGCAGGGGAATATTTGGAGCTGGAGGACAATGTGGAGGTTAGTGTGGCTCTGGTAGATGATGAGAACATTCGAGCGTTGAATCGCGACTACCGGGCCATGGACTGTCCTACTGATGTGCTTTCCTTTGCTCTGGATGAAGAGGATATCACAGAAGAAAGAACCTTTGTGGAAGCCGGGGATACCCACCTTCTGGGTGATATCATTATTTCCCTGGAGATGACTTTGGCCCAGGCCCAGGAGTATGGCCACAGCTTTACCAGGGAATTGGCCTTCCTCACCGTCCATGGCATGCTGCATCTTCTGGGTTACGATCATACAGACGAGGACGAAGAAGCTGAAATGCGCAGCTTGGAGGAAGCCATCCTCGGGCAGTTAAATATTACAAGGGAATAAAACTTTTATGAAAAAGAAAATACTTGGTTTACATTATGCTATAAGGGGCATTGTCATTTGCAGTAAAACCGAGCGCAATATGAAGATTCACCTGTTTTTTGCTCTGACGGTTCTTGTCTATGCCTATTACCGGGATCTGGTTTTATGGAAATGGGCACTCCTTATTATGACCATTAGTCTGGTATTAATTACAGAGATGATTAACACTGCAGTGGAGTCAGCTGTTGACTTATGTACACTTGACGACCATCCCCTGGCGCAGAAAGCCAAGGACGTTGCTGCGGGGGCTGTTCTGCTGGCAGCCCTTAACGCAATTATCATGGGCATGGTTATTTTTTTCATCTAGGAGGCGGAATCTTTGTCAGGTTCGCAAATGCTCCAGCTAGTACTGTTGCTGGGACTATTGGGTTTATCAGCCTTTTTTTCGGCATCGGAAACGGCCATCTTTTCTGTCAATAAGGTTAAAATCCGGCACCTGGCCGAAGAAGGAAACCATAAAGCCATTCTTACCAGGAAATTGCTGGACCAGCCCAATAAGCTTATTTCTACCATCCTCATTGGCAATAATGTGGTGAACATCGGCGCTACGGCCCTGGCTACTACCCTGGCCATCACTTTTTTCGGGGACACAGGCGCCGGGATTGCTACCGGGATCATGACCATCCTGGTCCTTGTCTTTGGCGAGATTACGCCCAAAACCCTGGCTGCCAGCAGGGCTGAAAGTTTTTCTTTGAAAGTTAGTGGGTATTTAAACTCTTTAGCCACATTGTTATCGCCCGTAATTAAAGTATTGAATTTTGTTACCAATGGCATTGTGAAACTCATGGGAGGACCTGCGGATAAAAACCCTTTTATCACGGAAGAAGAACTGCGCATGCTGGTGAACGTAGGACAGGAAGAAGGCCTTATTGACCAGGATGAGAGAGAAATGATCGACAGCATTTTTGAATTTGACGATACCCTGGTCAGGGAAGTGATGGTCCCCCGCATTGACATCATTGCCGTGAATGTCAATGACAGCCTATCCTCTGTGATTAATCTGATTGTTGATGTGGGGCATTCCCGCATTCCCGTTTACGAGCAAACCATTGATAACATCATAGGTGTCATTTATGCCAAGGATCTCTTGAAAAATCTCCTGGGCGCCCAGGAAAATATCACGGAGATCCGCCGTCTCATGCGGCCCGCCTATTATGTGCCGGAAAGCAAAAAAGTGCGTGACCTTTTTGCCGAGTTAAGAAAAGAAAAGGTCCATATGGCCATTGTCTTGGATGAATACGGCGGTACGGCGGGTCTGGTGACCATTGAGGACATGATTGAGGAAATTGTGGGTGATATCCAGGATGAATTTGACCGGGAGGAAAAACATATTGAGACTTTAGCCGATGGTTCTTTGCGGGTTGATGCCCGCACCTCCATTTACGATATCAACGAACTCCTGGAACTGGACCTGCCCGATGATGAATTTGATACCATCAGCGGTCTGGTCTTTCATACCCTGGGTAAACTGCCCTATGAGGGACAGGAAGTAGAAATAGACGATTTACATATTATCGTAGAAAAAATAGTAGGAAGAAGGATTGCTAAACTCCGCCTCATTAAGAAGAACCGGGAAGAGAACCTAACAGAGTCCAAAAAGAGAGTAACAGAGTAGATAAAAGGGGTTAGGGAGATGAGAGGAAAGTTTCTAAAATGGGCCATATTAGGTATAATTTTAAGTACCTTATCGGGTGCAGCGGCTTATTATTATATGCGTCCCCATATTCCCCCAAATATAGCTGGCATTAATCATTTCACCAATCCTGACAAACAGAAAAGAGAACAGCAGGAAGTGGTCCCTTTCCCCGGCTGGAAGGATGCCCCGCGGAAAAGGGCTCTGGCTGTGATTATCGATAACGCTCCCGCCGCCCGGCCCCAATCGGGCTTAGACCAGGCTGATGTGGTGGTGGAAACCCCCGTGGAGGGTGGGATGACGCGTTTTCTGGCGGTTATCAGCCGTTACGAGACCGAACTGTTAGGGCCTATCCGCAGTGCCAGGCCTTATCTGGTGGACCTGGCCAAAGAGTATAACGGCATTTTAGTCCATGCGGGCGGGTCAGAGGATGCTATTGAAGCCATAGACAGGGAGAAACCCGACCATCTCGATGAAATCGAGGGAGGACCCCAGGTAGGTGCGGCTTTTTGGCGGGTCCCGGATCGTGCCAAACCCCATAACTTATATGCCAGTTCGGAAAGTTTGCGCCGTGCCGCCAAAGAATTAAATTATAACCTGGCCGTACCACCCCCGGAGCGTTCTTATATCGCCCAGGGGACCGAAATATCAGGGGAGCCCATGGAGGAAATTAATATTTTCTACCCCAACCGGGAGAGTCAAATTCGCTATACATATAATAAGGAACGTAAGGTTTTCGAAAGGTTCATGGCGGAAAAGCCCCACGTGAACCCTAAAGGCGAACAGATTGTAGCAGCCAATGTTATTGTGCAGTATGTCCCCTACCGGGTACTGAACGGAGATGGTAATCTCCAGCTCATTCTCCATGGTGAGGGTGATGCCCTGATCTTTCGTGACGGAAAGGTCATAAAAGGTTTATGGCAGAAACAGCCCGGCGGCTTTACCAGATTTGTGGATACGAAGGGTAAAAGTATCACCCTGGTGCCGGGTCCCACCTGGATTCAGGTAGTGACCAAAGGTACGAGAGTCGATTATTGAGGTGAAGAAAAGTGGATGACATTCTTATTGAGAAAGCGCGGCAGGCCAGGGAGCATGCTTATGCCCCGTACTCGGGTTTTAAGGTAGGAGCGGCCCTTTTAGCCCAAAACGGGGAAATCTATACAGGCTGTAATGTGGAAAATGCCTCCTATGGTTTAACCAGCTGTGCCGAGCGCAATGCTGTTTTCAAAGCTGTTTGTGCCGGGGAGAGGGAATTTGAGCGTCTGGCGCTGGTCACGGATCTGACTGAACCTGCTGCCCCTTGCGGTGCCTGCAGGCAAGTCCTGGCGGAATTTGCCCCTGATCTGACTGTGATTATGGCCAATACCCGGGGGGAAAAAAGAGTAACAACAGTCAGGGAACTTTTACCCCAGGCCTTCACACCCGCTGATCTCAAGGAGGATACTTGTAATGACTGATAAGGAATACCGTTCCGGCTTTGTGGCTCTCATCGGGCGGCCTAACGCCGGCAAATCAACCTTACTGAATACGCTCATCGGGCAAAAGATTGCCATTATGTCGGACAAGCCCCAGACTACCCGCAATAAAATCATGGGAGTCCTGACAAAAAGCGAGGGGCAGATCATTTTCCTGGATACTCCCGGCATTCACAAGCCCAAGGACAAGCTGGGAGAATACATGGTAAGCACTGCCCTGGATACTTTGCATGAAGTGGATGTTATTTATTATCTGGTGGATGTGACTGTTCCCTTCGGGAGCGGGGAGGCTTATGTGATAGATGCCCTGTCCAAGGTTAACACGCCTGTTTTTCTCCTCCTCAATAAGATAGACCGCATCGCCAAACCGGAGATCCTGCCGCTGATTGAGTTTTATCAGGGCAAGCATAAATGGGCGGAGGTAGTACCTATTTCCGCGCTCAAGGGTGAGAATACAGACTCCCTCATCCGGGCCACCCTGCAGTATTTACCGCCCGGGCCCCAGTACTACCCGGAGGATGCCATTACTGACCAGCCGGAAAGGCTCATTGTGGCCGAACTCATCAGGGAAAAAGTAATCCAGGCCACCCGGGAGGAAGTACCCCATTCCGTGGCGGTGGAAGTAGAAATGATGGAAAGGCGCTCCCCGGAACTGGTGTATGTAGGGGCCACGATCTATACGGAGCGTGACTCCCAGAAGGGAATATTAATCGGTAAAAAAGGTGAGATGTTGAAAAACATCGGCAGCCAGGCCCGCCAGGATATCGAAAGATTGCTGGGCAACAAAGTATTTTTGGAACTCTGGGTGAAGGTAAAGGCCGACTGGCGCAACCGGGAAAGGCTTTTACGTGAGTTTGGCTATTCTGACCAGTACTAATATTTCCGGCTGTGGATTACTAGCACTTGCCAAAGACAAATTCTGTCCATCCGGGATATAATGAGAAAAAGAAACTAAGCAAACTAGGGGTGGACTATGCAGCGTTTTTGGGCTTTCCTCATCTCTCTTGTCATCATTTGTGCAGGTTATTTTTACAGTGCCAACCTTCAATACGAAAAACAGGATAACCCCGAAATCCTGACTAAAGCCATTGTCCTGGACGTTAAAGAAATGGCTCCCGCCGGGGGAGAAAAGAACAATCCGGCCTTACCTGAGAAACAGTGGGCTGTGCGCCTGAAAATCACGGAAGGTTTTTATAAAGGCAGGCTTATTGACACCGTTCATTACCAGGATAGTAATCCTGCCTATGACTTTATGGTTAAACCCGGGGATAAGGTTGTGGTAAGCCTGGATGTAGAGGATTTTGTCCTTAAAGAAGCCTATATCTCCAGCCTGGCCCGGGATAATTACCTCTGGTTATTAGTCTTCATCTTCTCGGTCTCAATTTTGGCTATTGGGCTCAAACAAGGATTTAAGACCCTTCTTTCTCTCATCATTACCTGCCTGGCTGTTTTTAAGATTTTACTCCCAGCCATTCTGGCGGGGAAAAACCCTATTACAGTTAGCATCTTGATCTGTACCGGAGTCACAATTATTACCCACATGTTGATTACCGGTTTCAGCAAAAAGTCCCTGGCCGCCATCACCGGGACGGTGATAGGACTGGTCCTGGGAGGGGGCCTGGCCAAATACGTTATCGTTCTCACCAGGGTCAACGGCCTTAATTCCGAAGAGAGTCAAATGCTTTACTATAGTTTTACCCAGGGGAACCTGGATGTTACCGGTTTATTATTTGCAGGCATTATCATCGGGGCTCTAGGGGCAGTCATGGATGTGGCTATGTCTATTGCTTCCAGTATTAGTGAAATGAATGAACTTAACCCTGAACTAACTTTTCGTCACCTTTTCCAGAGCGGCATGAACGTAGGTAAGGATATTATCGGGACCATGGCCAACACCCTTATCCTGGCCTATACCGGCAGTTCCCTGCCGCTGATGCTTTTATTAATGGCCAACAACGTGCCGTATCTAAAATTTATCAACCTGGATATGATTGCCGTGGAAATCATCCGGGCTTTAGCGGGCAGTATCGGTTTGTTTCTGGCCGTTCCCTTTACGGCCTTAATCAGTGCGTTTCTGTGCAAAAAAAAGATGGGCAAGATGGAGCGTACCTTTCTTGACACGTAGGGTGAAACTTGATAGAGTAGATTTGATGGTAAGCCTTTCTTCTCCGGAAAGGCTTTCCCTGTTTATGTAAAGAGATGAGTGGAGGTGGGTTTTAGTGGATTCGTACCCCCCTAGCAGGCCAAACTTAAAACAAACAGGGGAGCAGAATCACTGAAGATCCCGTCTTTTGTGCTGCTCCCCCAGGAGAAAGGAGGATGCAGCATGGTTAAAGATAAGAAATTACTTCTTCAGGAATTGGAAGCATATATCACCCATCTTGACGCAGAAAAAGCCAAAACCTTTCTTAATGACTTGCAGCCCGTAGATATTGCGGAAATCATCGAAGAACTGGAGCTTAAAGAACAGCAGTGGATCTTATCTTTGCTGGACAGCGAGACGGCGGCCCTGGTCCTTAATGAGCTTGATCCTGAGTTAGGAGGAGAGCTTTTAGGTCACTTAAATGAGGAGCGGGCCGGTGAGATCCTGGAAGAGATGTCTTTTGACGATGCCGCCGACCTTTTGAGTGAATTGTCGGATCAGGAGCAGAACAAGTACCTGGAGCTCCTGGAGTCGGAGGACCAGCAGGACGTCCGGGAACTCATGACCTACCGCGAAGACACGGCCGGGGGCCTGATGACCACCGAATATGTGGCTGTACGGGAGGATATTACGGCAGCCAGGGCTATTGAGGTTCTGCGGGAGATAGCACCTGATGCCGAAACAGTATATTATGTCTACGTGATAAATTTGAAAAACCAGCTGGTTGGGGTTATCTCCTTAAGGGAGTTAATCATCGCCAACCCTGATTCCCTCATTCGCGATATCATGCGCAGGAAAGTCGTTAGTGTCCCTGTAGATATGGACCAGGAAGAAGTTGCCCGTATTGTTACCAAATATAATTTTCTCGCCGTACCTGTTATTGACCATGATAATTCGCTCCTGGGGATTATTACGGTAGACGACGTCATCGACGTTATTCATGAGGAAGCTGCGGAAGACTTGTACCGTTTGGCCGGTGCCGCCGGTGAAGAAGAAGAGGAGGAGGAAGAGTTTTTTCAGAGGATTTTTGCCTCTCTGAAGGCCCGGCTCCCCTGGCTTTTTATCACCATGTTGGGTGGTTTGGTCTCGGGCCGGGTTTTAAGCGGTTTTTCCGAACAGATTGATGCCGTAGTAGCCCTGGCCTTTTTTATCCCGCTTCTTACAGGCATGGGTGGCAACGTGGGCACCCAGTCTTCGACTGTAACCGTGCGGGGTATTGCCACAGGCCAGATTAAACAGGACCAGATTTTTACCGTTGTATTAAGGGAGTCCCTGGTGGGGGCGGCCATAGGGTCTATTTTGGGCCTAATCGTAGGTGTTATTGCCTCTGTCTGGCAGCAGAAACCCATGCTCGGTATTGTAGTGGGACTGGCCATGTTAGGCAATATGCTGACAGCGGCGACGATGGGTACGCTGGTGCCTCTCATCTTCCGCAGGATTGGTATTGACCCGGCCGTAGCCTCAGCGCCATTTATCTCCACGGCCATAGATATTACCGGTCTCTTAATTTATTCCACCCTGGCTACCTTACTGATTGCTTATCTTTTATAGGAGGCTTTATGTTTTCACTGCAGGAAGTTGCTCAAAGCATTGACCATACCCTTTTAAAACCCGACTCCACTGAGAAGCAGGTTATAGAACTCTGCCGGGAAGCAAGGGATTTCGGCTTCAAGGCTGTTTGTGTTTTACCCTGTTATGTCTCTGTAGCCGTTAACACCCTCAAAGAATCGGGTATTGCCGTGGCTACGGTGATAGGCTTTCCTCTTGGCGCTCATCTTCCGGAGGTAAAAGCTTATGAGGCTAAACTTGCTTTTAGCCAGGGAGCGGCCGAGGTGGATATGGTGATCAACATCGGTGCTTTAAAAGAAAAGAAGATGTCCTACGTTTATGACGATATTCGTGCCGTTGTCAGTGAGGCCCGGGCTTATCCGGGTAAAGTGGTAAAGGTCATTATCGAGACGGCCTTGTTAAGCCGGGAAGAAAAGCTCCTGGCATGTCAAGCTGCCGTAGAGGCAGGAGCAGATTTCGTTAAGACTTCTACCGGTTTTGGCGGCGGGGGAGCTACTGTGGAAGATGTCCAGCTGATGGCGGAGGCTGTCGGGGGTAAGGCAAAAGTCAAAGCCTCAGGGGGGATCAGAACCTGGGAACAGGCTCAGGCGCTCATGAAGGCGGGGGCCCGGCGCCTGGGAACCAGCAGCGGCCCGGCCATTCTCCAGTCACAGCTGACCAAACAGTAAATAAATACATGGAGGGACAAGGTGGAACAAAACCAGGAGAAACTCAGGCTCTTGGTAGTAGAACCTGATTTTCTTGTACGCAAAGGAATCAGCAGTATTTTAGATAGTATTCCGGAATTCCGGGTAGCCGGTGAAGCCGCTACGGCCAAAGAGGCCCTGGAGCTTTTTAAAAAATATGAATTTGACTGTGTGCTTACAGAATTATGGCAGGAAAACCCGGATAAATCCCTTTTAGCAAAGCTTAGGGAGCACAATATCAATGTTCCTGTGGTGGTTTTAACGGCTTCACGGGCGGTGCAGTCCCTTTTTGATGCCATGCGCTTAGGGGCCCAGGGGTATCTCCTTAAAAGCCTTTCTCCGGAGGTCTGGAAACAGGTGATATTGAGTGCTGTAAACAAAGACAGGCCTTTTGCAGCAAAAGTAGCCTGTGACATCTTAAGAGAATTAGCCCCTCAACCGGAGGAGAGGGATAAAGCTCCTGAGGAAGAGGTGGCATCTGTTACAGCCCGGGAAAAAGAGATCCTCATTTTACTGGCCCAGGGTCTTAGTAATAAGGAAATAGGGGATAAACTGGCTATCTCTCCTAATACGGTCAAAAATCATCTCCAGAGGCTGCAAAATAAATTAGGTGTTGAGAACAGAACCCAAATGATATCCTATGCCATAAAAAAATATTTATAGAAATAGCGAAATATTTTCTTCTCCCTTTTAGTACAAACTTACTAATAATCCCGGATTAGTTAGTCTTTTGCGACTAATTAATCCGGGTTTTTTCTTATTGATTAGTACATTTAAACCCTAGTTAATTTTTTCTTTATGTAGTAAAATATGAGTAGGATAAATGAAAACAATTCTCAATTAAGGGGAGATGAGATATGAAACTATCACAGGTAAAAAAAGGGCAGGTAGTGAAAATTGCCCGTATTCCTAATGAACAGGTACGTTCTCAAGCCATTCGCTTCGGCATAGGTGAGGGAAGTATTGTCATATGTGAAGAAATTATACCGGCAGGTCCGGTTATTTTGAGGAAAAACCGGCAGGAAATTGCCGTAGGAAGGGGCCTGGCGGAGGAAATCACCATTCAGGCCGTAAGTTAAGGAGGGAAAGAATTTGGCTCACTGTCACGAACTGGGTTTAAAGATTGACATACCCGAAAACGGTAGAAAAATAGTCTTGGCCGGTAATCCCAATGTGGGTAAATCCGTATTCTTTAATGCCCTGACCGGCCTGTATGTGGATGTATCCAATTATCCCGGTACCACTCTGGAGATTTCCCATGGGAGATACGGGAAAGATGCGGTGATTGATACGCCGGGTGTTTACGGTATTTCTTCTTTTAATGATGAAGAGCGGATTGCCCGTGATGTGATCCTGGCCGCAGATGTGGTTGTCAACGTGGTGGACGCGGTGCACCTGGAAAGGGATTTGTTCCTCACCCAGCAGATTATTGATACGGGAGTTCCCGTGGTGATGGCTCTTAACATGGTGGATGAGGCTGCCCGCCAGGGGATGGAAATTGATGTGAAGCTTTTGAGTGAGCTTCTGGGAATTCCCGTGGTTCCCACCATTGCCGTACAAAAAGAGGGGCTGGAAGAGCTGAAAAAGGCCATCGACCGGGCAAAACCGGGGAATATCTCTCCGGAACTGCAAAGTCGCCTAACCCGGATGGCCACCCGGGTAGCCAGCCAGGGAGAAGCCCTGCTCATTTTAGAAGGGGACCCTGTAGTGGCGGAAAGGCATGGCTTAAAGCCAGGCCCTCACCGGGAAGAAATCTACCTGGCTCGCCGGGAAAGGGTTAACTACATTGTGAGTAAGGTGATCCGGGAAATCTCCCAGGGTGCTACTTTCAGTACCAGACTGGGACGCTGGATGTTAAGACCGGTCACGGGTGTACCTATCCTGGCCGTTACCTTATATCTCATGTACAAGATTATTGGTGTCTTCGTTGCCGGAGGCGTGGTTGGTTTTACCGAGGAAACATTAATGCAGGGCTATTACGAACCGGCTATCCGGGGGCTTGTTACGAAATTCATGGCAGAAGATTCTACTCTGGGGCAAATCTTAATCGGTGAGTTTGGCCTTTTAACGATGACTGTTACTTATGTCTTAGGACTTCTCCTGCCCCTTGTTGTAGGCTTCTATTTAATCCTTTCCACTTTGGAGGACTCCGGTTATCTGCCACGTATTGCCGCACTGGTAGATAGAGTTTTAACAGCGGTAGGCTTGAATGGCCGGGCCGTTATACCCATGATTCTGGGTTTTGGTTGTGTGACACTGGCGACCATCGTTACACGGCTTTTGGGTTCCGAACGGGAGAGACGTATCGCTATTTTCTTATTGGCCCTGGCTATTCCCTGTTCCGCCCAATTGGGCGTCATTGCAGGGATGCTGGCTGGTCTGGGCGCTCCTTATATAGCCCTTTATGTTCTGGTGATCTTTACGGTACTGGTTATCGTAGGGACTCTACTAAACTATGTGCTGCCCGGTAAATCCTCTGATCTTTTAATTGACTTGCCTCCTCTAAGACTGCCCAGGATTAATAACGTGTTGAAAAAGACAGGTACGAAATCGTTCCAGTTCCTGCAGGAAGCTACGCCTATCTTTGCCCTGGGTGCCCTTTTAATCAGCACACTTCAGGTCACAGGCATCCTGGAAATACTCCAGAACCTGCTGGCTCCTCTTACCGTAGGTTGGCTCAATCTTCCCAAAGAATCCGCTACTGCCTTTATCATGGGTATTGTGAGAAGGGACTTTGGGGCCGCCGGATTGACAGAATTGTCCCTGGATCCCATGCAGACACTGGTAGCTTTAATCACCATCACTTTATTCGTTCCCTGTATTGCGGCGATGCTGGTACTGTTTAAAGAAAGAGGCAAACAAGAAGCTCCTTTCATCTGGATAGGAAGCTGGATCGTAGCCTTCCTGGTAGGCGGTACTGTAGCGCAGCTTGCTAAGACTTATCCCAACCATGCCGTGACCGCTGTTGCTCTTTCCTTCACAGTACTTACAGTCTTAACAGTTCTTGTGATCAAAAACTTAAAGACACGCCTGGCCCTCAAAGCAAATATGGCGAAGGAGGGTTAAACATGAAGTGCCCGCGCTGTGGCTATGAGGTTAAAACAGGAGAACTCCGCTGTCCCCGCTGTATGCAAAATCTTTTAGCCTGTGGCGGCTGCAGTGGTAACTGTTCCGCCTGTCTGACAAAAAAAGAAGAGAAAAAGTGAAAAGAAGGCTTTCCAGCCTTCTTTTAATTTTAACTAACATTACTGCTATGACTGCTTGCTTTTGTTTTTGCACAATCGCTATAATAGGAATTGGAATAAGGTACAACTGCTGGCAGAAAAAAACCAGTATATCATGACTGATGAGGGCTCAAGCTAAGTAAGCAGCAAAATCATCTTGCCAGAAAGGATATCAAAAACTATGCGTACATCAAAGATTTTCTGGGAGTTTTTCAGCAGTACAGGTAACATCGGTGCCTATCTGATTTACAAAGAAATTACAAAAAATCAGGGAGCAGAGTACGGGTATAAAAAGATGAAGAGGGCTGAATAAGGGGATGAGTTTATACAAAACACAGGCTCTGGTCCTGCGCAGCAGGGAATACGCCGAGGCTGACTGTCTCCTTACCCTTTTAACCAGAAAAAAAGGAAAGGTGAGAGCCATTGCCAAAGGGGTTAGAAAACCAACCAGCCGTTTACGCGGCGGAGTACAGCTTTTTACCCTTAATGAAATGCTGCTTTATGAGGGTAAAAGCTTGGATATTGTGACGCAGAGCCAGTGCCTGGAAGGATTTACACTCCTTCAAGAGAGTATAGACAGTATGACTGCTGCCAGTTATTGGGCAGAACTTCTGGATTCACTGACGCCCGAGGGGGAAGTGGATTCCGAAGTTTTTAATTTAGCTCTGGCGGGCTTCCATATTATCTGTCTGGAGGCCAAGGAACTGATCATCCGCGGACTGGAAATCAAGCTTTTATCTTTACTGGGCTATAATCCTTTAATGGATACTTGCGTTTCCTGTGGGGAGCCTCTCAGGATTCAGGAGAAAATAGCTTTTTCCACGGATTTGGGCGGAGTGTTGTGCTCTTCCTGTATCCAAAAGGATAGCCTTTATTTTACCCGGGAGGTTATGCAGGTTTGGCAGCAGATGCTGCGCATGGATTTGGGCAAATTAAACCGTATCAAAATTTCCGGGCAGGGGATGACCATCCTGGACCGGGTCATCGAAGATTTCCTCTATACACAGTTAGGACATTCCCTTAAATCCAGGCCTATTTTAAAAATGATGCTTTAGGAAAAAGACACGTATGTGCTTATGTTCTCTTGGATACAAATATAAATGGAGGTGTTAAACAATGGATGAACTTGAAAAAATTGACCTTCTGCGGGAGAGGCTTGGCGTTAGTTACCGGGAAGCCAAAGAAGCTCTGGACCAAGCCCAGGGTGATGTGGTACAGGCCTTAATCAATTTGGAAAACCGCCGTGAAAGCTGGGACGATAAGCTTGAAGACAAGGGCAAACAGCTTGTTGATTACATAAAGGACATCATCAAAAAAGGCAACGTGACCAAAGTCCGCCTGAAGAAAGGTGATAAGGTAGTTTTTGAAATACCCGCCACTGTGGGAGCATTGGGCGTGGGGGGCGCCTTATTCAGTACCCCTCTGGCCATTATCGGTGTTGTGGGTACGGTGGCAGCACTTATTAAAAACTACAGCCTGGAAATCGTACGTCCCGATGGTAAAGTGGAAAAGCACGATCTCAAGTTTTTAGAAGAGAGTTACGAGAAAAAGGACAAGGACGAATTCTAGAAATAAGCAACTACCAACCAACTACCAACTACCAACTATCAACTACCAACTGCTGCCTGCTTGACAAACAACCTTTCCTCTGGTAAATTATCACTGATATTAAGTGAATAAGGCTGTGAAGGGGAAGAAAGCTGTGGAACCGGCAACAAAGCGAGTCAGGGAGAGTGGAAGCCTGGCCAAGGTCATAGTGTATGGCACCCTGGAGCCGGGAAAATAATCAAGGGGACCTCCGCCAGGAGGTCAAGCAGGGTGGAACCGCGGGAATAACCTCTCGTCCCTGCAGCAGAAATGCTGCGAGGATGGGAGGATTTTTTATTTTACGGAAAGGATGTGCCAAAGAGATGAACTTTCAGGAAATTATTTTAGCCTTGAATAAGTTCTGGGGTGAAAAGGGCTGTATTATCCAGCAGCCCTATGATTTGGAAAAGGGAGCAGGGACCATGAACCCAGCTACTTTTCTCCGAGCCCTGGGTCCTGAACCCTGGAATGTGGCTTATGTGGAACCGTCCCGCCGTCCTACGGACGGACGCTACGGGGAAAACCCCAACCGTTTACAGCATTATTACCAGTACCAGGTGATTTTAAAGCCCTCTCCTGATGATGTCCTGGAACTCTACCTGGAGAGCCTGCGTTCCATCGGAATTATTCCCGAACAGCATGATATCCGTTTTGTGGAGGACAACTGGGAATCTCCTACCCTGGGCGCCTGGGGGTTAGGCTGGGAGGTCTGGTTGGACGGCATGGAGGTTACCCAGTTCACTTACTTCCAGCAGTGCGGCGGTATCGACTGTAAGCCTGTTTCCGCGGAAATCACCTACGGTATCGAACGTCTGGCCATGTTCATCCAGGAAAAAGAGAGTGTCTTTGATATTGAATGGGTGAATGGTATTACTTATGGTGATGTGCATCATCAGGGAGAGGTGGATTATTCCCACTACAATTTTGAAGTTGCGGATGTGGCTATGCTGTTTAATCTTTTTGAGGCCTATGAAAAAGAAGCCTTAAGGGTAATTGAAAAGGGGCTGGTACAACCGGCCTATGACTATGTCTTAAAATGCTCCCATACCTTCAACCTCCTGGATGCCAGGGGTGCCATCAGTGTGACAGAACGTACAGGATTCATCGCCCGGGTGAGAAATATGGCCCGTATTTGTGCCCAGGCCTATGTGAAACAGCGGGAATCTCTGGGTTATCCCCTGCTGAAAAACGCTCTGGAGAGAGCGCGGCTCGGTCTTACCCCACTGGAGAAGGAGGCATAAGAATGGCTAATTACTTATTAGAGATCGGCACTGAGGAAATTCCGGCAAAATTTATGCCCGGAACTTTAAATCAGTTACGGGAAAATGCGGAGAAGAAATTAGAGGAATGTCGCCTCAAATATGAAAAGATCAGGGTGATGGGTACACCCCGGCGCCTGACCCTGATTATTGAAGGCCTGGCGGAAAAAGAAGAAGACCTTAAGGAAGAAGTAAGGGGTCCGGCCAAGAAAGCGGCTATTGACCCTGAAGGCAAATTTACCAAAGCAGCCGAGGGCTTTGCCCGTTCCCAGGGTGTTCCGGTAGAAAGCTTAATTATTAAGGAAACAGGAAACGGGGAATATCTCTTTGCTTTGCGTGAGGTTAAAGGGAAGCCTACAGTCCAAGTTTTACCGGAGATTGTCCCGCAGCTCATCACTTCTCTCAGTTTCCCCAAGCCTATGCGCTGGGGTGATAAAGAAATGCGCTTTGCCCGCCCCATCCGCTGGCTGGTCTCACTTTTAGATGATCAGGTAGTTCCTTTTGAAATAGAGGGACTGCAGGCCGGCAGGGTCACCAAGGGCCACCGCTTCCTGGGCCAGCCAGAATTTGCTGTTACGAATCCCAACACATATGTAGAACAATTAAAGGAAAATTTTGTGCTGGTAGATCAGGATGTGAGAAGGGCAGAATGCTGGCGGCAGATCCAGGAACTGGCTCAAACAGTAGAAGGGGTCGTTACGGAAGACGAGGAACTGCTGGAGGAAGTCACTTACCTTTTGGAGTGGCCTACAGCCTTAATAGGAAGTTTTGAAGAAAGCTACCTGGCTATTCCTGAGGAAGTCGTGATCACGCCCATGCGTGAACATCAACGCTATTTCCCCGTCCGGGACAAAGAAGGGAAACTTTTAAACCGCTTTATCACGGTACGTAATGGTAATGCAGAATACCTGGATATTGTACGGGCCGGAAACGAAAAGGTCCTGAAAGCACGCCTGGCCGATGCCCGCTTTTTCTGGGAAGAGGACCAGAAAATTAAACTGGAGGAGTACCTCCCCCGCCTGGAGAAAATCGTCTTTCAGGAGAGCCTGGGAACAGTGGCCCAAAAGATCACCAGGATTAAGAAAAATGTCGAGAAGCTGGCCCAGGTGTTACAACTGGGTGACAATATCCAGGCCAATGCCTTAAGAGCTGCCGAACTGGCCAAGGCGGATTTGGTCACCAACATGGTTTATGAATTTCCTGAATTGCAGGGTATCATGGGTCGTTATTACGCCCTGCTTTCCGGGGAACTGCCCCAGGTGGCTCAGGCTATCCTGGAACACTACCAGCCCCGTTTTGCAGGTGACGCCATCCCGGCCAGCGCCGAAGGGGCCCTGGTCAGTATCGCCGACAAGATGGACACTATTGCCGGCTGTTTTGCCATTGGCATCGAGCCTACAGGCTCCCAGGACCCCTACGCTTTGAGACGGCAGGCTATGGGTATCTGCCTGATTCTTCTGGGGCATAAATACGAGGCAGCCCTGGATCAGCTTATTGCTGCAGCCCTGGCTAATTATAAAAATGTTTTACCTGTGGAGAAATTAGGCGAGGCCACACAGAAAAAGATTAAGGAATTCTTCCAGCCCCGGATTAAAAACATTCTCACTGATGAGGGGCATCGTTACGACGTCATTGATGCTGTGCTGGGTATCGATTACAATTATGTGACCGTAACAGCGGCCCGGGCTCAGGCTCTCACGGAAATGAAGGGCAATGCTGAATTCCAGGCCTTGCTGACTTCCTTCACCAGGGCCTACAACCTGGCCAAAAAAGTTGACCGGGCAGAGATTACCCCTGAATATCTGACGGAAGATGCTGAAAAAGCCTTATACGGGGCCTTAAAGGAAGGGGAAAGCA
>JAIHAN010000034.1 GCA_020054815.1 Peptococcaceae bacterium
CGGGATTTTTGAAACTATGCGGGTGTATAGGGGGAGGGTCTTTGCCTTAAATCCGCACCTTAAGCGCTTGGCTAAGTCATGTAGCCAGCTGGGCATCAGCGATAATTTACCTCTCGAGGATATGGCTACCAGGATCCAGGAATATGCAAAGGTAATGGGGGCAGGGGCTCTTCGGCTCACTATCACAAAAGGTAACCCCTCAAGGGATATTGACTCCGTGTTCATTCTAACATGGCGTGATTTAATTTATTCGTCTCAGGATTATGAAGATGGCTTTTCGGTAATTATTTCTCCGGTTAGGAAAAATCAAACTTCTCAACTGGTGTATCATAAAACCTTGAACTACATGGACAATATCCTGGCAATTGAGGAGGCTCGCAGATTAGGCTCTCGAGAGGCTCTTTTTCTTAATATAAATCACCATTTAACAGAGGGAACTATGAGCAATCTCTTTTTTCTTAAAAACGGGTTCCTCCATACGCCTGCCATAACCTGTGGATTGCTTGAAGGGATTACCAGGCGTATTGTTATTGATCTTGCTACTGCCAGAGGGTGCCAGGTAGTAGAGGGTGAATATTTCCTCGAAGATCTTTTGGCTGCCGATGAAGCCTTTTTAACCAACTCTTTGATGGAAATAATGCCTCTGGTTAAAGTGGATGGTAAAGCTATTGGCTATGGGAAGCCGGGAAAAGTAACGGGTGAATTTTTGGAGCATTACCAGATGCTTACCATGGAGTCTTTTTAGTTAAATACCGGAGCCCGCTATCTCTATACCCACTTAGCCACACTGTTAGCCAATGCCAGCAATGAGTTTAAGAAAAAGGTAAGCTGATGGTACTATCTTGCCATAAAATTGACATTGTAGTAAAATTTTTGAGGACAAAATACCTAAGGAGCTGAAAATATGGAAAACTTCTTTGCCAAAATGAAAGAATATCTACATATGGATACAGAAATATCCTTTGCTGAATTTAATGACTACTACCAGCAGGTTATGGACTACCTCAAAACAAATTATGAAAAAATGGAAAAGGAAGATAATATTAAAGCCAAATTTATCCTCATGATTTTAGCCAGCAACAGTGCGGCCCGGGCCCAAAGAAAAGGACCTGAAATGAAAAAATACAGGAAAATCAATGAAAAGACTAAGTTCTGGGCCGATGCCATCAATTATCGCCTGATTCAATCCGGTATGTCCCAGAGTGAAATAGATCAGGCCCTGGATGAAATAAATAAAAGTACTAATTAAAAGTACTAATTAAAAGGATAGACTTCGTAGTAATCTACGAATATTCTATCCTTCTTTTTTTATTGGTAAAATATTTATTATATGCATTATTGAGTCATAGTATGTATAGTAAAATAATGGAAAGTAGATGAGGCCATCCAACGGCTGATTAAGTCTAAGAGCAAAATTAATTTCAATAGCGTTTTAACAGAAGTGAATAATCCGAAGACAGCGTATTTATGAAATGTTTAGCGGCAGCGGATAGATACCTCTGCCGCATCCAAATTACTGCCTTCTTAATTTCTAATGGCCAATCGCCAGTCCTATTCCCTCATTAGCCAGCACTAATAAAGACCTAACGTCATCACCTTTTTTAAAATATTTTTGGGATTATCATTTTCTATTTATTTTCACCAACTGCATAACTCCTGTATAGTAATAATAAGAAAGTATTAACTGGACAAGTTACTTTTGAAAAACCTAAATTATATTCTTATAACCAAAAAGACAAATCACTTAAGAGGATAAATATAGAAGAAAATTGGAAAGATTATATGCCGCATCCCACGTCAGAAATTGTTGCTTTTGCCAAACATATCGATACCTTTGAAAGTCAGATTTTTGCATATAACTTAAAAACAAAAGAAATAAAACCAATAAGTCCTGTACTGCCAGCTGTCGATAATATTAAATGGGACAAAATTGGGGAGTAAGAATTGACTAGGAAGTAATGTAGGGTCAAATTAGAATAAATCGAGATACAATTTTATGATGTTTCGTATTTTTTCTTTGCACTCATCATTATCAATATAGCCACATTGACTAATTAAGCGATCTTTTGATATTGACCTGATTTGGTGAGCCATAGCAATTGATGGTTGAGGTAGATGAGAGTCTTTTGCGTCTAATAATAATTCTATGGGATATATTTTCCGTCCTCGTTTAGCGGCAGTAAGACTGATAACAGTAACAACTGGAAGTGCTTGGTTTACTGCTTCCTCGGAGATCACTAAAACAGGTCTTATCCCAGCTTGTTCTGAACCTTTGACTGGATTAAGATCCGCCCAAAAGATATTCCACTGGTAATCCATTAATCCTCAAGCTCCTTCGTAACCTCAAAATCGGAATAGGAAAAATCATCAATGGCCTCATTGAGGTCTGCCATAAACATTGGGTCCTGGGTGGCAGCTTTCATTTCTTCGTACAGCTTTTGCTTTTCAATATTTTTTACATAAGATTCGATAGCTTCCTTAACAGCGGCATTTACAGACGATACATGCCCCTCACTAGAATATCGTTTAAGTTTATTTAACAGGTCAATTGGAAGTGAAAAAGTATAATTTTTAACAGGCTGTGCCATTCCATGAGCCTCCTTAATAAGAATATTGGATGATTATATTGTATTTTATTATTGCATTATATGCAATGTTAAATGCGAATATAAAAAAATTAGGTAATTATAGTGACTAATTAACAACATGCCAGGTAGACTTGAAAGGCTTTTTACAATAGACAACCCAATCCATCTGGTACAAACTATTGATAAGGTTAAGAAAATTAAAGCCGTTGGCCAGATGAGCAGTATCATTAAAAAGATTGATTTTACCATTATGCCAAGCTTCTTTAAGGAGAAACAGAAATTTACCTCTGAATTTTCGGGAAATTACCCTGACAGGTAAAAAGAATTTTTTGCTAGAAGGAATGAATTTAAGACCGTCTGTTAGACCCAGAAAAAACGGAGGATGACACAGAAAGACAAGCTTATTACCTTAGTCTAGATATCGGTATGGAGGTTTCTTTATTATCCGGTTATCGGGTAACGGGTGTCGGGAGTCGAACCAACGGAAAAATACTTACATACTGATGTTTCTGCCCAGTTCACAAATTTTTATCATGGTCACGGATAAGATATCTTAGAACAGTTTTTTCCACACTGCCGTTCATCTGGTGCAGGTGGTAGAAGCCCTCGTAGCCTTCGGTAGCTGCCGGGGTTTCATTTTCCGGGAAATAGGATATAATTTCCCTGGCTATGAGCAGGGAGTTGATCATTTTGTTCTTGGCAGAGCCGGGGTGAACACTTTTCCCATGTACGGTGAAAGTGGCGGAAGCCGCATTAAAGTTTTCCGTTTCCAATTCTCCCAATTCTCCGCCGTCAATGGTGTAAGCAAAGTGGGCTCCAAATTTAGCCACATCAAAGTGATTGGTTCCCCGGCCGATTTCCTCATCGGGAGTAAAACCGATGCGGATGGGGCCGTGTTTTATTTCCGGGTGCTTCAGAAGGTAGGAGACTGCGGTGATAATTTCGGCTATGCCTGCTTTGTCATCGGCTCCCAGTAGTGTGGTCCCATCAGTGGTGATCAGGTCCTGACCCCGGTATTTTTCCAGTTCAGGGAAGTCTTTTACTGCTAAGACTATGTGCCGTTCTTTATTTAAAAGGATATCCCCTCCCGGGTAGTTACGAATAATGTGCGGTCTCACTTTTTCAGCGCTGCAGTCGGGAGAGGTATCCATGTGGGCGATGAAACCGATTGCCGGCGCAGGGTCAGCTGTATTGCCCGGCAGGGTGGCCAGGACATATCCCTTTTCATCGACTTCGGCATCCTCCAGTCCCAGTTCTTTCAGTTCCCTCACCAGTTCCTGGGCAAAGATAAGCTGGGTGGGGCAGGGTATTATACTTCTTGATGGCAGGCTACTATTTCGCCAAAATACAGGGTATGGTAGTCTTTTTTCGGGTAAAACTTGGCATCCACATCTGTTGGTATCCGGGCGGGGTCTAAGGCCTGTTTGTAGATGATCTTGCACTCAAAGTGAAGGTCACAGCCTTCAATCAGAGGGGAGGACACTTTGGCCGCAGGCAAGGTTTTTAAACCGCATTCCTTGAATTTGTCGATGTCGCGGCCTGATTTGCTGCCACAGGTGGCCAGGGCTTCCTTCAGCTTGCCAAAGGGGATGCTTATTGTAAAATTATCCGCAGATTCTATCAGTTCATAAGTATAACGAGAATCTCTGATCATCACGGTAAAACAGGGTTTGCCCCAAATGACGCCAATATAACCCCAGCCTATGGTCATGGTATTCAGTTTTCCCCTAGCTTCCACTGTGAGGAAAGCTCCTTTGGGAAGGTATTCCAGGGTCTCTTTGGCCAGTTCGTTATAGGGAATTTCTTTAAGCATGACAACACCTCCAACCAGTATCTCCCAGCATTATACCATAAATGAGCAGAAAGCCAAAACCTTGAGTCTTGCAAAAATATGATACAATAATAAAGTATCGTTGATTTATATGGAAAAATATACTTGTAGGAGACGAGAGTTGAGGATGAAAAAAATTACAACATTGCTCTTTGATCTGGATGGGGTATTAATTGATTCTTTTGCTGATGTGGCGGATGCTCTTAATTACGCTTTTAAGGCCGTAGGGGCTCCGGAAAAAAGCTACGAGGAGATAAAAAGCATCTTTGGTTACGGGGCGAAAAACCTGGTAGCTGACGGGCTTGGCGAGAAATACGCCAGCTATTTTAACGAGGCAATGGTCACTTTTAAGGAGCGGTACCTGGCGACCTGTCTCAATAAAACAAAACTGTATCCTGGTGTGGAAGAGGTTCTGAACCACTTTAAGGACAAAAATCTGGCGGTTGTAACCAATAAGAGTGAGTCCTTTTCCCGCTATATCCTGGAACAGCTGGGTGTTGGCCAATACTTTCGTTATATCGTAGGACCGGAATCCGTAAGCTGTTTAAAACCACACCCTGAAGGGATCCTGCTTTTACTAGAGCGCTTTCGGGCCGATGCTGCCGAGAGTGTGATGATAGGTGATTTCCCATCGGATATGGCGGCAGGAAAGGCAGCCGGGACTCTTACCTGTGGTGCTTATTACGGTTTTGGTGACAGAACAAAACTTAAAGGTGCCCAAGCCGACTATTACATTGAAACCATCGCTGAGCTTAAAGATCTGTTTTTTTAGTGACCTGTTTTAAAAAGCTGTGTAAAGGAGAGTGAGCTGGTTGTACGGAGGATATCATGGGACTCCAGGGGATGAAAATGTTAGAGAGTTTAAATTATCCCCTAAAATTCCTCATAAATTGATAATGTTCCTGGCTGTAATTTTGCTTTTCAGCATCTTGCGGTTTCTTGTCTCCTTCAAGCTGGACTGGACCTGGTTCAGTGTTTTAGGTTACGGGCCTGTTTTTTGGAAGTCCTTTTTAGCCAAGGTCCTGGTAAGAGGAGCAATATTTGCTGCTGCAGCAGCCTTAAATTTTCTTAATCTTTACCTGGTCTTCAAAGTAGCCAAAAAACCCCTAAAACTTTTAATTGTCCTGCCTTTGGCCGCTTTCCTGGCTTTTATTGTGATGGGGAATTCAGGAGACCTGTGGCTGGCTATTCTCAAATATTTAAATGCCGAGCCCTTTGGTTTAACGGATCCCCAGTTTCAACTGGATGTGGGCTTTTATGTTTTTAAACTGCCCGTCTTGTGGCTGGTTTACCGGGTAGTGAATGTCTGGCTCCTGGTGAACCTGGTGGCGGCTCTTGCCCTTTATTTGGTACTTTTTCCCCGGCGTAGCGAGGTTTCCTTCCAGAACATAACCAGGCGTATATTCAGCGGCGAGGAAAAGAAAGGGCTCAACCATATAGGGATGCTGTTGGGGTTTTTAATGGCCTGGCAAGCTGTGCAGTATAAACTATCAACTTACGAGCTCTTATATTCCCAGGCAGGTTCCGTCATCGGCGCGGGTGCTGCCGATATAGGGGCCAGGCTTCCCGCTTATTATCTGATGGTGATTTTCTCTGTCATAACGGGTTTGTTTATTACCCTAATTTTTAGTAAACGCATGTTTCTTGCTGTGACTGCCATTCCTGTCTTTTTCCTGGTAACCCTGCTTGCTGCGGGAGTCTTTCCCGGTTTATATCAGAAGTTTATTGTGGCTCCTGATGAATTAGGACGGGAAAAGCCCTATTTGGAACGCAACATTATGTACACCCGTTTGGCCTATGGTCTGGATAAGTTGACAGAGGTTGAGTATCCGGTGGGTGAACTAACCGTCAAAGACCTACAGGAAAACAGAAAAACCATCGAAAATATCAGGCTCCTGGATCACCGGGCTACGAAAAGCACCTATGGCCAGCAGCAGGAAATCCGTTCATATTACGATTTCGTCGATGTGGATGTGGACCGCTACCTGATTAATGGCAAACTGACCCAGGTCCTCCTGGCAGGAAGGGAATTAAACCGCCAGACCCTGCCGGAACAGGCCCGGACCTTTAATAACCTGATGTTTAAATACACCCATGGCTTCGGGCTGGCCATGAGTCCGGCCAATTTGGTTAGTGAAGCGGGTTTGCCCCAGTACTTAATCAAAGATATACCACCCCAATCTCCCCTTTTTGCGGTTCAAGAACCACGGATTTATTTCGGTGAGGCCACCAAAGATAATGTCATCGTCAATACGGGCCTCAAAGAGTTCGATTATCCTGTAGGTGACGACAACCAGGAATACCTTTACCAGGGCAAAAAAGGCATTCCCATGAACTTTTTGAACAAAATCCTTTTAACCATCAGGGATATGGAGTTTAAGTACCTGCTTTCCAGTTACATTACTCCGGAGAGCCAGTATCTGGAGACACGCCATATCAAAGAACGTGTCAAAAGAATTGCACCTTTTCTTCTCTATGACCAGGATCCCTATCTGGTTCTGGGGAAAGACGGCAAGCTCTATTACCTCATGGATGCCTATACCGTTACCGACAAGTTCCCCTATTCCCAGGCTGTTGATGACAAAAATGGTTTTAACTACTTCAGAAACAGTGTGAAAATCATCCTGGATGCCTATTCGGGTGAGGTCAATTATTATATGCTTGACCAGGGTGACCCTATTGTCAGGGTCTACGCCAAAATTTATCCCGGTTTATTCAAACCCTGGGAGGCATTTCCCCAGGACTTGAAAGAACATATCCGCTATCCCGAAGACCTCTTTACCGTCCAATCCTTGATTTTACGGGATTATCACATGAGCAACCCTACGGTTTTTTATAACCGTGAAGATAAATGGGAGTTGGCCCAGGAACTGTACTGGGGTAAAGGTCAAGTTCAGGAACCTTATTACAGTATTATTAAACTACCGGGAGAAAAAGAGGAAGAGTTCGTTTTGATGCGTTCCTTTACTCCTACGGGTAAACAAAACATGGTGGCCTGGCTGGCGGGGCGTTCCGACGGTAGCAACTACGGTAAGCTTTTGCTTTACAAGTTCCCCAAGGGCGCCCAGGTGCCCGGTACCATGCAGGTTGAATCTGTGATTGACCAGGATCCTTATATTTCCGGGCAGCTCACCCTCTGGGGCCAGGGCGGCAGCCGGGTCCTCCGGGGTAATCTCCTGGTCTACCCCATCGGCGGCTCCCTCCTCTATGTGGAACCCCTCTATATTGAAGCGGAGCAGAACAAATTCCCGCAATTAAAGAAAGTCCTGGTCTTTTACAAAGACAAGATTATCATGGAAGATACCCTGGAAAAAGCTTTGAACTCTTTATTTGGCACAACTATTCCCGCACCTGCACCTGCGGACACTGGCGGTATACCTTTGCCTCCGGCAGAAACCAAGGTCGAGGAATTAATCAAACGCTTGATTACTCTGCACAAGGAAAGTAAGGAAAAGCTGAAGGCAGGCGACTGGGCGGGATACGGCCAGCTGCAGAATGAGATTGACAGGATCATGGGGTCTTTAGAAGAGAGAAGCTAAGGTGATAACCATGAATTTAACGAACTGCAGAATCTGTCCCTGGGAATGTGGCGTTAACCGGCTGGCGGGGGAAAAGGGAGTCTGCCAGGCCGGAGGGGAACTGAAGGTCGCCAAGGCTTTTCTCCATCCCTGGGAAGAACCCTGTATCAGCGGCACACGGGGTTCGGGAACCATCTTTTTTACCCACTGCAATCTAAAATGTGTTTATTGCCAGAACTATAAAATCAGTCAAGAACACTTTGGCAAGAAAATCTCCATTTCACGTTTGGCTGATATATGCCTTTCCCTGCAGGCGAAAGGAGCTCATAATATAAATTTGGTCTCACCTACCCAGTTTATTCCCCTGGTGAAAGCGGGCTTAAAAGAGGCTAAGGACAGAGGGCTCTCTATTCCGGTGGTTTATAATTGTAACGGTTATGAGAAGGTGGGGACGCTTAAAGAATTAAACGGATTAATCGATGTGTATTTGCCTGATCTTAAGTATTTTTCCAATGAGCACGCCGTGAAGTATTCCGGTGTCCCTAACTATTTTTCCATTGCCACCGGAGCCATCATGGAGATGTACAGGCAGGTAGGAGTTCCTCAATTCGATGACGAGGGAATTATTCTGAAAGGATTAATCATCAGGCATCTCCTGTTGCCGGGCCTGGAAGAGGATTCACGGAAGATACTGGAGTGGATTGCCCGGGAGTTACCCCGGGAGGTATATCTTAGCCTGATGGGACAGTATACCCCTGTTCACCGTGCACCTGAATTTCCTGCACTGGCCCGTCCTGTTGCAGAAGAGGCCTATGAAGAAATGATTGATTATTTTTTCCAGCTTGGGCTGGAAAACGGTTTTGTCCAGGAACTTACCTCTTCTGACGTAGGTTATATCCCGGATTTTGACTTGGCCGGTCTTGAGTAGCAAAATTTGACAGTTACGAATATTGTATACTCTAAGAAAAGTCTTGTCAGGTCAAAAAAAATATGCTATTCTAACACCAATAGAAAATTAAATAATAAATTTGAGGGCAAAGGCGTTCTCAAAGAGATGGATGTTGATCATCTTTTTGTGACGCCTTTTTTGTTTTTAATTTTACGTGAAAAGAAAGGGGATATGGGAAAATGAAAATTTTCGGCGCCAATGTCTTTACGGACGCAGTCATGAGAGAGAGGCTGCCCAAGAATGTTTACAAGTCCTTGAAGAAAACCATCGATGAAGGACTGCCTTTAGATCCTTCCGTAGCCGAAGTGGTAGCCAGCGCTATGAAGGATTGGGCTATTGAGAGAGGGGCTACGCACTTCACTCATTGGTTTCAACCGATGACAGGTTTTACAGCGGAGAAACATGATTCTTTTATATCTCCCACGGCTGATGGCAAAGTGATTATGGAATTCTCCGGGAAAGAATTAATCAAAGGGGAACCCGATGCCTCCTCCTTCCCCAGCGGCGGTATTCGCGCTACTTTTGAAGCCAGAGGATATACGGCCTGGGATTGTACTTCTCCTGCTTTCCTTAAAGAAGATGCCGGGGGTGTAACCCTTTGTATCCCTACGGCTTTCTGTTCCTATACCGGGGAAGCCCTGGATAAGAAAACGCCTCTTTTGCGTTCGATGGAAGCCCTTTCCAAACAGGCACTGCGTATTCTAAGGCTCTTTGGCAATACTACCGCCACCCGGGTTATTGCCACCGTTGGCCCGGAACAGGAATATTTCCTGATTGACAAAAAGTTTTATGAGCAAAGAAAGGATCTGATGCTGGCGGGCAGAACCCTCTTCGGTGCCATGCCGCCTAAAGGACAGGAGCTGGAAGACCACTACTTTGGCAGTATTAAAGAACGGATTGCTGCCTTTATGAAAGAAGTAAATACTGAACTCTGGAAACTGGGTGTATCCGCAAAAACCCAGCATAATGAAGTAGCACCTGCCCAGTATGAAATTGCCCCTATTTTTAATACCACCAATATTGCAACAGATCATAACCAGCTGGTTATGGACACATTGAAGAAAGTAGCCAACAGGCACGGCCTGGTTTGTCTTCTTCACGAGAAGCCTTTTGCCGGTGTTAACGGTTCAGGTAAGCACAACAACTGGTCCATGGCTACCAATGACGGGCAGAATCTCCTGGAACCCGGCACTACGCCCCATGAAAATGCCCAGTTCTTAACCTTTCTGTGTGCCGTCATTAAGGCTGTGGATGATTACGCTGATTTACTCCGTGTCTCCTGTGCTAACCCCGGCAACGACCATCGCCTGGGCGCCAATGAAGCCCCGCCTGCTATCATCTCCGTCTTCCTCGGCGAACAACTGACAGATATTTTTGAGCAGCTGGGCAACGGCGGTCCCAAGAGCTCCAAGCAGGGCGGCCAGTTGACCGTGGGCGTTACTACCCTGCCTCCTCTTCCCAAGGATTCTACCGACAGGAACAGGACTTCACCCTTCGCCTTTACCGGCAACAAGTTTGAATTCCGCATGGTTCCCTCCTCTCTCTCTATTGCCGGTCCTAACCTGGTACTCAACACCATTGTGGCGGAAGTTCTTTCCCAGATGGCAGACCGCCTGGAGAAAGCTGCCGACTTTAATGGGGAACTGCAAGCAATCCTTAAAGAAATTGCCACCAAGCATAAGCGTATAGTCTTTAACGGCAACAACTACTCTGAGGAGTGGGTAGAAGAGGCAGCGAAACGGGGCTTGCCTAACATTAAGTCTACCGTAGATGCCATCCCTGCCCTCATCACTGAAAAGGCTGTAGCTCTATTTGGCAAGCATGGTGTGCTTAATGAAACCGAATTACACTCCCGTTATGAAATTCTCCTGGAACAATACTGCAAGCAGATTAACATTGAAGCCCAGACCATGATCTTTATGGCCAAGCGGCAAATTCTCCCTGCTGCCGCCAAGTATGCTGCTCTCCTCGCTAATTCTATCAATGCTGTGAAGAGCGCTGCCGCCGGGGCTGATGTATCTGCCCAGGTGGAAACCCTGGAGGAAGTATCAGCAGTACTCGCTTCCTTCAAGAAGAAGCTCGCCGACCTGGAGAAAGTAACAGCCGAGGCTAAAGGATTAGAAGGCGATGTTTATGAGCAGGGTGTCTTCTATCGCGATGTGGTCTTCAAGGCCATGGGCGATCTCCGGGCTGACGGCGACAAGCTGGAAACCATGGTGGACTCGGCCCTCTGGCCCATTCCAACCTATGCGGAAATGCTGTTCATGATCTAACCTCTCCATAAGCTTACTCCCAATTTCAAATAACCACTCCCTCAATATAACCCATTCCCGGAAAAAAGGTTGAGATTAATCTCAGCCTTTTTTCATCGATTGTATTCATAAAAATTTATTACAGCCTATGGGGAAATTTATATTTAAAATCAAGGGATTCGGGGTTTTAGTATAGAATTAAATAGATTAAATGTCTAAGTTTTTGAAAACACCCGGGAGAGAGCTGTTTAAATGAAACCAAACCTGATTTTAATTGCCCCTAATGAGAACATTGCCCAAGTAGCCAATCTGGTGATCAGGGAAAGTGAAATAAATTGTCGCGTGGTGGTGGGAAACCTGGACCAGGGTGTAAAACTGGCTAGAATCGCCGAGAAGACCGGGGTGGAAGCCATCATCAGCCGGGGCGGCACTTTCCTGGGGATTCAACGGGTTATCGATAAAATACCCCTGGTGCAAATCAACGTTTCCGCCTTTGACCTGCTGGAAGCCCTTGCTGCCGCTTCCCAGTTTTCCTATAAGGTAGGGGTAGTGGGTTACCCTAATACCATCTATGATGCCGCTTCTGTGGGGAGATATCTTAACCTGCAGGTGATGGAGATCCCTGTAGAGAACCCCATCCAACTGGAGCAGCAGCTATTGGAGGCCATCAAAGCGGGAATTAAGGTTATTGTGGGTGATACCATTTCCGTGGAAATAGCCCTGAAGTTAGGCATTCACGGTGTCCTTATCTCTTCGGGCAAGCGTGCCATCTATAACGCCCTTACCAGGGCTGAAGAATTGGCCATGTTGAGAAGGAAGGAAGTCCTGGCTCAGGAAAGACTCAGGACAATTTTGGATGCCGTGGGGGAAGGTATACTGGCCACAGATCATACCCAAACCATTACCCACTGCAACCCCGCCGTGCAAAAATACCTTAGTCTTGCGCAGGAGAAGATTATAGGCCGGCGTCTTCGCGACCTGATTCCCCAGTACCAGGGAGCAGAGGAACTGGTATCTATGGCGGGACAACAGTATTTGTTTAACTCACAGAAAATCGCTTACCAGGGCCAGGATAATGCGGGTTTAATAATATCGGTCAAGCCTTTAAAGCAAATTCAGGAAACCGAAACTAAAGTAAGAAAGAAACTCCATCAAAGGGGACTGGTGGCCAAACATACCTTTAATGATATTGTCGGCAATAGTGAAATTATCAATGCCACCATTTACAAAGCCAAAAAAATCAGTAAATCTCACGCCACCGTCTTACTGACCGGTAAAACCGGTGTAGGCAAAGAAATGTTTGCTCAGAGTATTCATAATGCCAGCAGCCGTTGTCATGAACCATTTATGGCCGTGAATTGTGCCGCCTTTTCCGAATCTTTGCTGGAAAGTGAGCTTTTCGGGTATGTGGAAGGAAGCTTTACCGATGCGCGCAAAGGCGGAAAAATAGGATTGTTCGAGTTAGCCCACCGGGGAACCATCTTCTTAGATGAAATTGGCGATATGAGCTTAGCTGTTCAGGCCAAAGTGCTGCGGGTCATGCAGGAAAAGGAGGTTATACGCCTGGGTGATGACCGGATTATCCCCGTAGATATCCGGATTATCGCCGCCACCAATTATGACCTTTGGGAAGCGGTAAAGAAGGGACTGTTCCGGGAGGACCTCTATTACCGTGTGAATGTTCTCACCCTCTCCATTCCCACGTTAAGGGAAAGGGGAGATGACGTGGTTCTTTTGGCCAAGCATTTCTGCAGCCGGCAGGCGCCTCATCTAAAGATAGAGGAAGGAGCCTTTTTACCCCTCCTGGCTTATGATTGGCCGGGAAATGTCAGGGAGCTTTTTAATTTTGTAGAACAGTTAATCGTTCTCCATGAAGGTGAGCGTATCACGGGGGAAGATGTCTCTAATCTGATGATTTCCACCCTTAAACAGGGAAAAAATTTACTTGGTTTTGTTCATTCTCCCAGGAGATTGACTGATGGTATGATTCTGGAAGCACTGGCCAAATGCAATGGCAACCAGAGCCGGGCCTGTGAACTTTTGGGAATCAACAGGTCAACTTTATGGAGAAGAATAAAGAAGTTAAATCAGTAAGTGCTGCAAATGTTGCGTTGCAACCGTTGCGTTGTTGCATAGTTATAATTCTGAAAAATATATAATAATGCGACGTGCCTGTCTTGATAAGGATATTCAGTGTTTTCATGTTCATCACACCATTGGCACATTTTTTGCAATAAGGTATGAGGGCGAGAAAGGAGTGGTGCCATGGTATATTATGCTATCGTTGCCGATGATCTCAGTGGCTCCAGCGATACTGCGGTAACTTTCAGTAATTATGGCTATAGGAGCGCCGTTTTGAATTACCCGGAAGGGGCTAATTATAAAATTCATAACTGCGATGTGGTGGCAATATCTACAAATTCCCGGGAAGTCAGTAGTCAAGAAGCCCAAAAAGTTGTCAGGGATGTGTGTAGATCCCTTAAAGAAATGGGTGTCAGGGAGATTTATAAAAAAATCGATTCTACCTGGCGGGGAAACATTGGGGCGGAACTGGAAGCCATGATGGCGGAGTTGGGGTTATCCCTGGCCGTAATCTGCTCAGCTTTTCCTAAAACAGGTCGTCTTGTCAAAGAAGGATACCTGCTGATTAACGGCGTGCCCCTTCACGAAACACCTATTGCCAAGGACCCCAGTTTTCCAGTGAAGGATTCTTATTTACCACGGGTTTTACAGGGACAGACTTCTCTACCGGTTAAGCTTATAGAGGCTCCGCTGGTTGCCCAGGGACCTCGCTATCTCACAGAGTGCCTGAAGAAAATAGCGGCGGAGGGTAAATGCCTGGTTTTAATAGATGCATTAGATGAAAAGGATTTAAATATTATCGCCAGTCTTGAGCAAAATCAGCTTCCTCCCCTTGTTTTCTGCGGGTCTGCCGGTCTTTCTGGGGCTCTGATCAGGAACAATCTGGAGCGTATTTTCCCCAAGATACCACCCGTTCTTGTGATTGTTGGCAGTGTTCACCCGCAGAACCAGGCCATGGTGAATTATCTGATTGGCAATAACCTGGCCAAGGAGTTGTTTCTTGACCCTGTCCCGCTCCTTGCTGAAGAGAAGGATTATGCAGCTAAAGAACTCCTTGAGGAAGGCAAACGAATACTAAAAGACGGTTACAACCTTATTGTGCGAACCTCCCGGGGTCAAGAGGATCAGGAAAGAGCTAAAGCGGCGGGAAGGCAACGCGGATTATCGGATGTAGAATCTGCCTATTGTATTGCGGAAGGTATTCAAAAATATGTACAAATCTTTATGAAAGAACACCAGTTTTCCGGGATGATCGTTACCGGAGGGACCACAGCGCTCCATGTCATCAGGGGATTTGCCGGCGTAGGCATCGAGGTGGAGGAAGAACTGGAACCCGGTATTCCTTATGGAAGAATTATCGGTGGTTCTTTAGAGGGTATGGGGCTTGTCACCAAGGCAGGAGGATTTGGTTCGGAACAGGTCTTTGCCAAAGCCATTCAACATCTGCAAAGAAAATACATGCAGGGAAGGAGATAATCACGATGAAGAAAAGACCGATATTAGCCATCACCATGGGTGATCCCTCGGGCGTTGGTGCGGAAATTACGGTAAAAACACTGAGTAAACCTGAATATTATGAGATGGCTCGTCCCCTTGTTATTGGGGATGCTGAGAGAATCAGGCAAAGCTTTAAATTCGTAAATCAGCCTCTGGAGGTTAATATCATACAAGATGTTAAGGATGCCAAGTTTACTTTTGGCACCATCGATGTGCTGCACCTGAATATCAATGGTGCTTCCGAAGTTCCTTATGGTCAGGTCAACGCCATTGCCGGAAAAGCTTCGGTGTCTTATATCTTTAAAGGAATAGAACTGGCCAAGAACCGGGAGGTAGATGCCGTAGTCACCGGGCCCATTCATAAGGAAGCCATGCACCTGGCAGGATTCACCCAGTATCCCGGTCATACGGAGATCTTTGCCGATAAGACCAATACTAAGGATTACGCCATGATGCTTGCTACTGATGGTTATTATGTAATCCATGTCAGTACCCACTGCTCATTAAGGCAGGCCTGTGACAAAGCCACAAAAGAGCGGGTGAAGACAGTCATTGATTTAGCCCATGATATGATCCAAACCTACCAGGTTCCCAATCCCGTCATAGCCGTGGCTGGATTAAATCCCCATAGTGGCGAGGGAGGGGCCTTCGGTACGGAAGAAATCGAGCATATCATCCCCGCCATTGAAGAAGCCAAAGCCGAAGGGAAGGAAGTCATCGGGCCTATTCCTCCGGACAGCCTGTTTGTCCGGGCCATGAAAGGCCAATTCCAGGTCATGATTGTGATGTACCATGATCAGGGACATATTCCTGTAAAAGTGATCAATTTTGACGACGGTGTCAATGTTACCCTGGGACTACCCATTATCCGCACTTCTGTGGATCATGGTACAGCCTTTGGTAAGGCAGGCAAGGGTACGGCGTCCCCGGCCAGTATGGAAGCAGCCTTTAAACTGGCGGCCGAGATGGCTTTAAAGAAATATTATCGTTAAGGGGGAGAAAAAGTGAGCGTTAAGACAGTGGAACTTCCTTATGGCCCTTCCGTGATCAATGTGCAGATTCCCGAGAAAAATCTTCTGGGTGTGTATTCTCCGGTAGACCTGCCTCCCGTGGCCGATATCTCCATGGAAGTAGAACGAGCACTGGCCCATCCCATTGGTTCCCCTACTTTAAGGGAGCTGGTGGCCGGTAAAAAGAATGTCGTGATTGTTGCTGACGACAACACCCGGCTAACGCCCACCGATAAAATTATTCCTATCCTTTTAAGAGAGATGAACGCAGCCGGAGTAAAGGATGAGCAGATTACTATAGTCATCGCTTTGGGTACTCACCGTGATATGACGGACAGGGAAATTTTAGACAAGTTCGGTGAAGAAGTAGTCCGCCGGGTAAAGATTGTGAATCATGATTATAAAAGTGCAAAAGCCTTGGTGGATCTGGGAATGACGGATAACGGGACCCCTGTCTCTATCAATAAGCTCGTTTATGAGGCGGACTTTAAGATAGGGGTAGGCAGCATCGTGCCTCACCATATTCCCGGCTATGCCGGCGGGGCTAAAATTGTGCAGCCTGGTGTTTCCGGGGAAATAACCACAGGCAGCACCCATTTGTTAAGTGTGCGCGCCCCCCGCTCCCTCTTAGGCGTGGAAGATAATCAGGTGCGCCGTGAGTTAAACAAGATTGCCAGAACCATAGGCATGCATACTATTTTTAACACGGTTTTGGATAGAAACGGTAAGGTGATTCAGGGCTTTTTCGGAGATATCGAAGAAGCCTTTAAGGCCGGGGTAGAGGTGAGTAAGGCTGTCTATATGGTAAGAGTTCCTCAGGAAGCGGACATTGTCCTGGCCAGTTCTCATCCCTGTGACCTGGAGTTTTGGCAGGCCCATAAAACCCTTTATGCTGCTGACAGGGCGGTAAAGGAGAAAGGAATCATCATTGTAGTCACACCCTGCCCCGAGGGTGTAGCCAAAACCCACCAGGATATGGTAGAGTACGCCGGGTTATCTTCTGCCACCATCAAGAAAATGGTTGAAGATGGCTTAATTGAGGACTCTGTTGCTGCTGCCTTAGCCATTGCCTGGGCTCAGGTACGAGAAAGAGAGCAGGTGTATATCGTCTCCGGTGGGGTCCCCCACGAGGCCGCCAGGAAACTGGGTTTTGTGCCTTTCAACACGGTGGAAGAAGCTCTTAACCACGCTCTCCGGGAAGTGGGGGAAGAGGCAAAAATTGCAGTTCTCACCCATGCCCCTGATACCTTGCCAGTAATAGATGCTTAATTTTTGGAATCTTGTTTAAAGATAAAATACTTCAAAATTTACTGGAAAGGGGGGATTGGGGTCAATTAGCTGATTTTTTCACTATTTTCGCTGATAAAAAAGGAGGAGGAAGAGTGATGAAAAAGTTTCTTAGTATCCTGTTAATTGTCATGTTAGTCCTGTCTTTAGCAGGTTGCGGACAGAAAGCGCCTGCCCCTGCGGCCAATGCTCCTAAGGAGGAACCTAAAGCTCAAACTATCCGGATAGCTCATACCCTGGCTCCCGAGTCCCATTACCATAAAGGTCTTGAAAAATTTGCCTCCATTCTCGAACAAAAATCAGGCGGCAAACTAAAAGCCCAGATTTTCCACAGTGCCCAGTTAGGCAGTGAACGTGATGCTATCGAGGGTGTATCCATGGGTACTCTGGAAGCTACCCTGGTTTCTACTGCTCCTCTGGCTAACTTCTCTAAGAAGTTCATGGTCTTCGATCTGCCCTTCATCATTCAGGACAGAGCAGTAGCCTTTGCTGCCATGGACGGCGAGATGGGTAAAGGTATGCTCGCTTCTTTGGAAGCCAAAGGAATTAAAGGTTTAGGCTTCTGGGAAAACGGCTTTAGAATGCTGACAAACAGTAAAAAAGCCATCAACACTCCTGCAGATATCGCCGGCCTGAAAATCCGCTTGATGGAAAACCCCGTTCACGTGGAAACCTTTAAGGTTCTGGGTGCTCAACCTGTGCCCATGCCTTTTGGCGAATTATTTACCTCCTTACAGCAGAAAACTGTTGACGGTCAGGAAAACCCCCTCGTCATTATCGACACCAGTAAGTTTTATGAAGTACAGAAGCACCTGGCTTTAACCGGGCACTTCTATGCACCGGCTGCTTTCCTGGTAAGCAAATCCTTCTATGACAAGTTGTCCCCTGAACTACAAAAGGCCCTTTCCGAAGCAGAACAGGAAGCCCGTAAATGGGAAAGAGAATACTGCATCAACCTGGAAAAAGATCTGGTTGCCAAGTTGAAAGAAAAGGGTATGGAAGTTACCACACCTGATAAGAAAGCTTTACAGGAAGCTACCAAGTCTGTTTATGAGAAGTTTAAGGCTGAAATCGGGGAAGATGTCATCAACGCTTTATTGAAGAAATAATCAAGTACAATAGGGAATGGAGACTCGTAGGTTTTTACGGGTCTCCCTTTCTCCTTAGGGGGTGAATGGTTTTGGCAAAATTTTTTGACCATATCGAAGAGTATTTATTAATTATCCTTTTTCCGATTATGACCATCGTTGTTTTCGCTGCCACTGTGTCCCGTTATTTTAACCTGGTATCTATGCCCTGGTCTGAGGAACTGGCCAGGTACATCATGGTTTGGATGGCCTACATCGGGGCCAGTCTGGGTGTGAAACGGAACGCTCACCTGGGTGTAGAAGTGGTTGTCAATATGCTCCCGCCCAGCCTGCAGAAAATAGCCGGGTACATTAGGGTGCTGGTTGTGGTCTTGTTCAGTACCTTAATTGTCTATTTCTCTTATAAAATCATTATGCACCAGATCAACATCAAACAGACTTCACCGGCCCTTTTTATGCCCATCTGGATTGCTTACCTGGCCGTACCGGTAGGCTGCCTGATGATGAGTGTACGCCTGATCCAGGGGACATTTTTTGTAACAAAAAAAGCGGATTAAGTCAGGATGGAAAGAGGTGAGAGATTATGATGTCCCTGTTATTATTCGGTACGCTCCTTGTACTGCTGGTCTTAAATATCCCTATCGGGGTTGCTTTAGGCCTGGCTTCTATTACTGCCCTGGTTTTTGGTAACATGCCTACACCCCCGTTGGTTGTGGCTCAACGCATGTTCACAGCCGTGGATTCCTTCCCTTTTATGGCCATTCCTTTCTTTATGCTGGCAGGGGGTCTGATGGAAAGCGGCGGGATTTCCCGGCGCCTGATCAGCTTTGCTAAGGCCTGCGTAGGTACGGTTCCTGGGGGGTTAGGGATTATCACGATCGTTGCTTCCGCTTTTTTTGGTGCTATTTCGGGTTCCAACCCGGCTACGGTGGCTGCCATTGGTGGTATTATGATTCCTGCTATGATTAAGGCAGGGTATCCCCGGGATTTTGCCGCAGCTGTGGCTGCTGCAGGGGGAACCTTAGGGGTTATCATACCTCCCAGTATTCCCATGGTCACATATGGCGTTGTGGCCAGCGTTTCTATTGGTACTTTATTTATGGCTGGGTTTGTACCGGGAATTATCATTGCCTTGTGCTTAATAGGGGTTATCTATTTTTACGCCCTTAAACTGGATTTGCCCAAAGGGGAACCCACAAGTTTGAAGCTGTTCGTATCCTCTTTTAAAGAAGCCATCCTGGCTCTGGTCATGCCCATTATTATTTTGGGGGGTATTTACGGTGGTGTATTTACACCCACCGAAGCTGCGGCCGTAGCAGTAGTTTACTCTTTTATTGTAAGTATTTTTGTCTACAAAGAGCTGACTATCAAAGAACTAGGCCCCGTTATTGTTAAAGCAGGGGTCAGTACTTCCGTAGTTCTCTTTGTCATTGCCACGTCGGCTTCTTTCTCCTGGTTGATCACCAGCGCCCAAATCCCGGCCAAGGTTACAGCGGCCATGATGAGCTTATCCTCTAACGCAGTAGTTATTACCTTGTTGATCAACATTATCCTTTTATTCTTGGGAACTTTCCTAGAGACCCAGGCGATTATTCTACTGGTAGCACCCATTCTTCTGCCTTTAGCCATGCAGTTAGGCATTGACCCCATCGTTCTAGGTATTATTATGGTAGTCAATACTTCTGTAGGTATGATTACTCCACCTATGGCAGTTAACTTGTTTGTAGCTTGTGGTATCTCCAACTTAAAGGTAGAACAGATCAGCCGCAAGATTGTTCCTTTCCTAATTGTGGAGATTATTATCGTCTTAATCATCTCCAACTTCCCCAATATTTCCATGTTTATCCCGAACTTGTTGGGTAAGTAAAATGCTGATGGTAGTACAAATAAAAGAGGTGCGTAAATGATGCGGCGTAGCCAAAGAATTCTTACTCGTCCGGAATGGAGTATCAACAGGGCTTATTATAAATCCATGGGTTATTCCGATGCTGACCTGGAAAAGCCCATGATAGGTATAGCCAATGCCTGGAGTACCACAGTGCCTGGCCATTATAACCTGCGCCAGGTGGCAGAAGCAGTGAAAGATGGCATCAGGCAGGCGGGAGGAACCCCTGTGGAGTTTGGTGTCATCGGGGCCTGTGACGGCATTGCGGAAGGCCATGAAGGCATGAGGTATATCCTGCCTACCAGGGATATCATTGCCCACAGCATTGAGCTGATGGTCCAGGCCCATCAATATGACGGAATTGTCCTGCTGGGCTCCTGTGATAAAATTGTGCCCGGTATGCTGATGGCTGCGGCCAGGCTGGATCTACCCGCTATCTTCGTCAATGGGGGGCCCATGTTAGGTGGTCCTGTCCTTCATGGCCGCAAGGCAGATACCACTTCCATCATTGAAGCCGTGGGAAGGTTAAAACAGGGGGAGATTAACGAAGAGGAATTAGTCAGGATGGAGGATTCCTGTGCGCCTACCTGCGGTTCCTGCTCCTTTTTGGGAACGGCCAACACCATGTGCTGTATTGCCGAAGCCCTGGGGATGTCTTTGACGGGGAGCGCTATGGTACCGGCAGTATATAATGACAGGTTGAAAGTAGCCCAGGAATCGGGGCGTGTTATCGTGAGCCTGGTGGAAAAAAATCTTACAGCCAGAAAAATCATTACCCGTGAGTCCATTGAAAATGCCGTCAGACTGAATACGGCCATCGGCGGTTCGACCAATGCCGCTCTTCATCTTCCCGCCATTGCCTATGATGCGAGGGTCCCTTTTGATATGGAGCTCTTTGACACCCTCAGCCGTTCTACTCCTCTCATCGCCAAAATGAATCCTGCTGCACCCCTCAATGTCATTGATTTTTATGAAGCAGGGGGTGTGCCTGCAGTGATGGCTGAAATCACAAGCCTCTTGCATACGGGGGCCATGACGGTGACCGGTAAGACCATCGGGGAAAACATTAAGGGAAGTAAATCTACCAATCCGGCGGTAATTAAAACTTTCCGGGAACCCTTTAGCCCTATGGGCGGGCTGGCTGTTCTTTATGGAAGTTTAGCCCCCAATTCTGCCGTAACCAAACCAGCGGCCATTCATCCTAATATGCTTAAATTTAAGGGGCCGGCCCGGGTCTTCGATTCGGAAGAAGCGGCCAACCAGGCGATTTTAAACAAATTGATTAACCCCGGTGAAGTTATTGTTATTCGCTATGAGGGTCCCAAGGGCGGCCCCGGGATGCCGGAAATGTTCAAGGCCATGAAATTGCTCCA
>JAIHAN010000035.1 GCA_020054815.1 Peptococcaceae bacterium
ATAATGTGGTAACAATAGCTACCGATGGTTTTGATCGCTACGGCTCGGTATTGGAAGATTTGGAAAAAAGATACCTGGAAACAGGTGATCATGTCCTGGAACGTTGGGGACGTGATATCTTCCTGGGAGCAGGGGACAACCATGTTTATGATTTTCGTCGTCATGACAAAAAGGAAATACTATTCCAGCGTAAGGAAAAAGATTGGCTGCCTTTTGGTTACAGTAAAGAGTATCTGGATAGCATGCGCTCTATGGATTTCTGGGATGGGGAATATGAAAAAATAAAGGAATATAACAAAAAATTGCTTCTGCCAGGTAAATTGTTGCCGCTGGACTGGAATGACTAAAGGCCTTTAGGTTCTCTTGCACAAAAATTAAAATCATCCCCGCTTTTAGTGGGAGGAATGATCATAGCGTTCGGAGTATATGTTTATATGCTACCCTTTATAAAGAACAAAGCATCTCAAAAAACCTAATCACATCTTTTGAATTTAGAATAGCCTAACAATAGTGAATTAAACAAGGAAACCAGGGGAAAATGAAACGGATAAGGAAGAGGAGATTACCGCAGACTTATTTGCAGCTCATTTTCTGATGCCCTATGACGGGGTACGAAAGGTTTTTTCCCAGAAGTTTGGACGGCCGAGAATTATTCATGAGGGCCATGTGCTCTACCTCCATGGTGATATATCAATATCAGTGGAGGTTTAATCTTCATAAAGTCATTTGTCTGTCTTGCGTGATTATTCATGCAATACTTTTAACTATAATAGTACGGAAGTGGTTTGTATGTTTAGAGCCTTTGTAGAATTTCATCTATAAAATATGATTTTGCTATCCTATACATTGTTCTATTATCCCTGTACTTATGAGCAAGATCAATTTTCAAGGCTTGGTACTCGTTAGCAGCTTTACTATTTTGTCTAAGATATTCTCGAAATGCAAGGTTTTCTACCCAATAAGAACTACCCTTTGTCACAAGATGTAAATGATGTGTATTATTATCCGGTGAGCCTTTTACGAAAAATATCCTATCCGGTCTTCCACATTCACCAAGACAGTGATAACCGATGCTTATAAGAGATTTAGTGGTGCTATCATACTCATTATTATTGTCAACACCCACCATAATGTCTATTATTGGTTTTGCAGTCATATTAGGTATTGAAGTACTCCCTATATGACAAATTGCAATTGATGAATTTTTAACGACAGAGAGTATTTCTTCTTTTTCTTGCTCAAACTGTTTTGGCCAGTCAGGATTGTACACTTCTAATTTTACTACGTTATAAGGAAGGCCCATATATTTAAATTCTCCATCTAAAGAGTTTTCTTCTCTTATAGTAGCCATTCATAATTGCGCTTGCCGTAGAGAATGCGGCGTATCTGCACCGTATCAGCTTTTACAACAAAAAACACCAAATAGTTTTCTACAATCAGGCAGCGGTATCCCTTAGCCTTCAGGGCAGCATCCCGAACAAAGGGACACCGTTCCGCCATTTCGGCAAGGCTGCCGATTTTTTCTATAATAAGATCATAATAATTGATTGCGGCCTGTGGTGATAGCGTATTGAGGTAGCTGACAATATCCTTCAGGTCCGTTTTAGCATTGGAAAATATCTTGATTTTATACTTGCCCATGTACGCTGTTCCTTAGCTGTCTTGCGACCTCAAAAAAATCCTCACCCTTTGCACCGTTTGCTATTTCTTCCTCTGCTTCGGCAAGTTTTGCATACAGGCTTATTAATGCCTGCTGCCGTTCGTATGTTTCTAGGCTCATTACAACCATATCGCCGACACCGTTTTTTGTAATGAAAACGGGTTCTCTTGATTTATGGCAGAACTCAGAAATATCATTGGCGTTGTTTCTTAAATCGGAGATCGGTCTAATGTTGGGCATATCAAATGCTCCTTATATCAATATTAGTATTTATATTATATCAGAATATTGAGAGCCGAGTCTACGCGGCCGAATTATTTATCACCAGGTTCAATCTTTGTCTGATGGAGGGAGTTAGTATGGTTAAAAACAAATGGTGGCCCACCCCAGCGGAAAATGATCTTCTAGTTGCTTTGCTTGACAAATCCGACATAAATATAGCAAAAGAATATTTCTGGAATCAGGCGCCGATCCAAATTCAAGGAATATGAGCGACACCTTGTTTTCAACGGCCATCTATAATGTAGACCAGGAACTGGGTGTTTACCTGGAAAGGACGGAGCGGAATGCCGGGCAAATAGGACGGTATCGTCTTGGCAATGTCTATTTACCTGCCTTAAGCCCAGTTAAAGCCCTGTTTATCTACCTTAGCCTGATGCAGCAAAAAGGGACAGCTCTAGCCGTAAGCAGTAAAGAGATAAAGCAGGCTTTATTAGCTACTCTAGCCAGAAACAAGTATAAGATTCAAGACATTCCCCTTAGAAAGACTGGATTCTAGGATCTATCTAGTGAATAAGTGCTTAACTAATCGCGAGGAAGTCGGCCTGCACCTGGTGATAATCCTCGATTCGGTTGATAAGAGTTACGCTGTAAAAATAAAGTGTTTTGTGGCTTACCGCCGGCAATTGACCGAGCGAATAGTAGAACCTTATGGTCTAATCTGCAAACACCATAATTGGTACCTGGTAGGAAAGTGTTTGGAAAAACAGGCGCTCTGCACATTCAGGATAGACCAGATTGAGACTGCTATACCATATAAGGAAAGAAAATTCTTATATCCTACAGACTTCTCATTAGAAGAGCACTGCAAGAATAGCTGGGGGGGTTATTCATGACGAAGATGTAGGTGACATAAAGGTGAAGTTTAACCCGGAAGCGGCCTATCGGGTAAAGAAGATGCTGTATCATCTCAGTCAGGAGATAATCGAGACACTACCGGATGGTTCTGTGATAGTTAGATATATTCTGGGCATTGGAAAGGTTACAGGCAGGTATCAATATAATGCAGGCCTGCCTTTTCCCAATCTTCTCAGTATGGAGTGGCTTGATACCCAGAAATTCAAATTGCCTAATCCCTCGGAAGGTGTACATACGGCCGTATCTCAATTGAAAGACCTTGAAAATCAGCTTGCATTGGAAGAGAAATTGCATCAAAGCGCTGCTATACTGCTCACGAATGCTCCAAACTCGCCTAAATTTCCGAGCCAACTCAGCGGACTCATTGCGCAGGCAGAAGGCGTTCTGCAGAGGAAAAAGCAGTTGGTCATGTACGGTCCGCCTGGTACCGGGAAAACTGGAGTGATCTAACTACATCTCCGGACGTTCGCCAATCCGGGGTTCATTTCTGATAAGCCGTTTTAGTTTTGTTTGCAGAGCAAGGGCTTCCCATTTTCTGCTGCTGTATGTATTTTATAATTTCCAAATGAATACCACATTAAGATTCTGAGTGCTACAGGGATAATCTGAATGGTATTAAAACTTGTTACTGATATTTGCAAAACAAAGGAGGATAAATAACTTGGATTATAATACTGCTATGAATATATTTTTAGAGGAATACGAGCTTACCGGTATTTTTTAAAGGAAAAATTATTTACGTCAGAGTAGGAAATTGTTCTGATTAAGGAGACATTAAGAATTTACTTAAATCAATAATCCTAGTTCTTTCTCCAGCAAAGCAATAATACTTACAGTATTTTCCTGATCAAATGTCGAAACATATAAGGTCAAAAATATATGACTTTTGGTAAAGTTGACATGAAAAAATTGTTTTTCTGCCTCGAATGAAAAGCTAATGCAGTCGGAGAAATTAATAAGGAGTGTTTTATAATGGAAGATTTTGCTACGCTAATTAGATTACATAAAATAAGGGAGAGTAAAATACACCCCTATCTAGAAAGTTCCAAAATGGTTAGAGTAATGATTTATCCTGAACATCAGTTAATTCTTGATGATGATGGCCTGGACCCTTATATACAAAAAATCGGGTGTCCCGGAGAGGAACGTCCCGGCTTTAACTACTTTGAAATGCATAGAACTGTCTCCAACGGAAGTGGTTTCTATGCATATTGTACCACAAACTAATTCGTATTATTTACTAATACAAGGGGATATAAAAAAACAAATTGTCCCTACATTTTCACGGAATTCAGGGATACGACCCAGTATTTTCAAGGGTTTGAGGGCTCTTCTGCCTCGCTAACTGACAAACTCAGGAGAATAGGTTCAAATCTAAGACGGACAGTAAGGCTAGAGCCAATGTTTATGCTGGAAACACCTGATTTTGTGGGTTTTGTAATGATCAGATGATTCGGTACACAAAAAGCAAGACCTGTTAACAATAAGCTTACCTCCTCATTTGGGGCAGGGAAGCCGTAAAAAAGGTTTCCCGTTCCTTTTTTATTTACGGTAACAATTGTGGTTAAAGTGCTCACATTAATATTACCTTAACATGTCCGTTTTCATTTTTTTACCTCTCGATAATACCTAAATAATTAACTTATTTGAAAATAACATTAGCATTAAATAAAGATGCGAAATTAAAAATTTGTGGAGGTTTATTTATGAGACTAAGGTTTTTTCTCGTAATGGCTCTTATCACAGGCCTTCTTGTATCAACATGGGGCTGCTCAAATCAACAGGCTTCCTCACAAGGCAAACGTCCTGCCAAGCTAGTCATGGCTTACTTGCCCAATGAAGATTCAGCTGGTGACGTTAACAGGAAACAGAGTAGAGACATGTTGATGAAGGATATGTCTGCTTTTTTGGGGATTCCTGTAGAAATAGTCATCTTAGATGACTATAATGCTGTAATCGAGACCATGAGAAACGAAAAAACACATATCGCCCATTTCGGTCCCTTTTCATATATTATTGCCCACGACAGAAGCAAAGCAGAAGCAATATGTGTTATGGCAAAAGACCAACAAAGCGCATTTTACAACAGCTTATTAGTAACCCATAAAGATACAGGCATCCAAACCATAGAGGATATAAAAGGAAAGAGCATGGCTTTTGTGGACCCCGCTTCCACTTCAGGTAATCTTGTGCCGCGTGCCACCATAGTTGCAAGGCTGGGAGTAAAAGCTGAAGAAATAGATACTAAACTTTTTAAGAGCGTACAGTTTGCAGGAAACCATACCAATTCCTTATTGGCTGCTGCCAATAAGACGGTGGACGTGGCCGCAGTCTCAACTTCAACTTATGAGAACAGCATCAAAAAGGGTTTAGTCAAAGAAGAAGATTTAAGAATTATTATTAAGTCAGACCCCATCCCAAGTTCACCAGTTGCTGTTTACGGTGGGCTCCCGGAAGATTTAAAAGCCAAAATTAAAGAATTCTTTTTAAAATATGATAATCCCGAATATTTTAAACTCCGTAACGAGGAAGGCAAAAGATACATTTCCATTGATGACAGTAACTATAACCCCATAAGAGATATTGCCAAAGCCATGAATCTTAAAGCTGAGGAATTGTTGAAGTCTTAGGAAAAGAACTTTTGTAAAAAATCAGTTATTTACAGAGGAAGACATAGCCGGTCTATGTCTTCCCCCAAATATCTTGCCGGACAGCTTTTGAATTAATAAAAGGAGGCTGAAGGTTCATATGAAACCAATTTTGAGTGTTAAAGATGTGAAGAAAATATATGGAAACGGCACGTACGCTTTACGCGGGGTTTCTTTTGATATATACGAAGGTGAGTTTGTAGCTATCATAGGTTCATCAGGTTCTGGGAAGTCTACCCTCTTAAGGTGTATAAACCAATTAATCAAGCCTACTCAGGGCAGCATAGTATTTAAGGGCACAGCCGTTGAAAAAGTGAACAAATGCGAATTGAGAAAAATCAGGCGGGAAATCGGGATGATCTTCCAGCATTACAACTTGATTGACAGATTAACGGTAATCCAGAATGTTCTCCATGGTAGGCTGGGGTATATGAGTGATTTCCATGGTATTTTTGATCTCTACAGCAAAGAAGACAGGTGGAATGCCTATCGTATCCTGGAAAGAGTGGGATTGGAAAAAGAAATCCATAAGCGGGCCGACCAGTTGAGCGGTGGTCAGAAACAAAGGGTAGGAATTGCCAGAGCACTAGCTCAGAACCCTTCACTCATGTTAGCTGATGAACCAATTGCAAGTCTGGATCCTGTAACATCTGGAGCAGTCATGGACTATTTATACAGGATTTGTCGGGAGGACAAGATCTCTGCCATTGTAAGCCTTCATCAGGTAGACTTTGCTCTCAAATATGCTACCCGGATTATAGGTATTAAACACGGCTTAATAGTTTTTGATGGCAAGCCCAAAGAACTTACAGATTCCATCATTGACCAGATATATGTCCAAGGAAAAGATGAGTTTGCAAAAAATGAACTTAAATTACAAAGGGCCATAGCCATATAACATCTAAAGGAGACCTATTATATGCAGTTGGAATATCTGCCTTTGAGGAAGGAAAAAAGTCTCTATACGTGGATTGGCGTTATTATAGTAGGACTGACAACTTTAGTTACAGGTTATATCTCAGAATTCGACGTGCTGGAGGCTTTCCGGGTAATACCTGGGGTACTGAATTTTATCTTTACGGATTTTTTGCCGCCTGCAGTAAAAGCCGTACCCGATTTTTGGGGCTCATTATTGGATACTGTTTATATGGCAATCGTTTCCACAGTAACGGGTGCAACTATAAGCCTGATACTTGCCCTGTTATGTGCTACTCCCACAACCCCCCATCCTTTATTCAAAGTGACAATTCGGGCCTTTGCATCATTACTCAGAAACATTCCTGCCCTGGCCTGGACAATTATCCTTGTGCCTGCCTTTGGGATAGGTAAAACTGTAGGATTAATGGCGCTTATTATTGGTTCCGTGGGTGATATGACCCGTTTTTTTACAGAATCAATTGAAGAAATTGATCTGGGCGGAATTGAAGCTATGCGTGCTGTTGGCGGTTCGTACTGGCTGATGTTGAAAGGTGGTGTCTTACCCCAGTGTGTACCGGCCCTTGTTTCCTGGACCTTATACAACCTGGAACTAAACATTCGAGCCTCAACTATTATCGGGATGGTTGGAGGGGGCGGAATAGGCTTTTTTATCCTATCTACCATCAAGCTTTTCCGCTATGATCATGCCGCTATGGCAATCCTGGCAGTTGCGATTGTGGTGTTATTTGTAGAGTTTCTCTCCAAAAACATAAGGGAGCGGATCATGTGAATACAACTGGTAAAATTAGTATAATTTCTGAAAAACAGAGAGTCCTTTATACCCTTCTTTTCATTGGAACACTAGTTTTATATTTCTTTTCCCTATACCAGTTAAAGCTGGAATTTAAAGGGGGCTGGGAAAATGTCCTTAAAGCCCTTTCTTTTGCCAAAAGAATGTTGTTGCATATGGATTTATCCGATTGGAAAGATGTGTTGACTGCAGCAATGGAATCAATTTCCATAGCAGTGCTGGCCACTATAATATCGGCCACCTTGGCCTTCTTTGTGAGCTTTGCCGCAGCCTCCAATGTTTCTCTAAGGGTTGTTTCTAATCTTTGCAAGGCAGTGGCTGCCGTTGTTCGCGCTGTGCCGACCTTGATCTGGACCTTGATATTTGTGGCCTATTTGGGACTTGGACCCTTTCCGGGAGTATTGGGGCTCTTCTTTCACAGCTTCGCTTATCTGGTCAAAGCTTTTTCTCAATCCATAGAAGAAGTTAAAGAAGGTAATATTGAAGCCTTGAAAGCTACCGGGGCATCCTGGGTCCAGACTATGGCCAAGGGAGTCTATCCTCCCATCACCACAGCAGTAATATCATGGACTGCTCTGAGATTTGAATTTAACTTAGGAATGTCTTCCATTCTTGGTTTTGTAGGAGCCGGCGGCATAGGAATGGAACTGAGTAATACCATGAGAATATTTGATTTTGAAAAAGCCGGCTTTGTTGTTCTTATCATATTTCTCATGAGCTTCAGCGTAGAAATGCTTTTCCATAAGCTTAAGCTCAATGTTGATAAGTGTATTGTGAAAGATAGTAGTAATAGTTAGAGCAAGGTCTTTATATGATTTTATATTAGCCCCCGGGCGGAAATGATGTTTTGTTAGGCTGGCAGTTTACTATGCTGGATAAGGAAACATCATTTTGCATTTTGGAGAAGTACATAAAGCTCTAGGGAAGAATTTTCAGGAAGGGTAAACCGGTATACCCTGAGATAACCGCAGTTTGAGGGAGGGAAAAAATATGAGTATTGATTTGCATGTACACACCCGGGTATCCGACGGTTCCATGGATATGGTTCAGATTGCTCTTTTAGCCAAGCGATTAGGATTGAAGGGATTAGGAATAGCTAACCACGATACCGTGGCGGGTCTGGATGAAGCCCTGGAAGTGGGTAGAAAACACGGAATTAATATTATTCCGGGAATAGAAATCTCGGCATATGACTATCAGAGAGGGAGAAAGGCCCATATCCTAGGATTTCTTATGGATAATCCTGCCCTGGTAGGCAAGGCCTGTCAGACCACCCTGGAAAAGAGGCAGGATAATTCCCGCTGGATAGTCGAAAAACTTCAGGCGGAAGGTTACCCCATATCCTGGGAACTGGTGGAAATACTGGCTGCAGGAAGTACCAATGTCTACAGGCAGCATATTGTACATGCCTTGCTGGAAACAGGTTATACTCCTGCTTTTCGGGGTGAGTTGTATGAAAAGCTTTTTGGTAAACCAAAGAACGGTATTCCCGGGGGGATTGTTAGCAGGGAAATAGAGTATATGGACGTATTTGAAGCCCTGAATATAGTCAAAAAAGCAGGTGGTATCGCTGTGTTGGCCCATCCTGTGGGATATAATAATCAGGAACTTATTCCTGAACTTATTAATAAAGGCTTGGATGGTCTGGAGGTATGGCACCCCAGTCATAATGAAAAGGCTGTGGAAGAATTGTCTGCCCTGGCTGAACATTATGGGTTACTTCAAACGGGAGGTTCGGATTTTCATGGTATGTACGAAGGTAAAGAAAATCCCCTTGGCAGCCGGGTAATGCCTGAGGAATGGCTGGAGAGACTGTTGGCTTATAAAAGAACTAGGAAAGTAGGACAGACTTAAGGGGGTATGTGGATTATGGTCGCTATTAAAGACGGAGGCCAGCTTATGGAACTGAGTTATGGGGAGTATATTAAATTTATCGAAGAGTCTGTTAATGATAAAACCTTACGGCGAATGGCAGATATAGTAAAGCCTTTGGGCAAATTCAAATTACTAGCCAATGGTCAGTGGGTACCCCTTTATTATCCGGGATATACCATTATTACCCCCACTAAAGGGGATGATCTTGTAAATATTATGACGTACCAGGTGTTAGTGGAAATTATAGAAAGATTAACAGGCTGCCTTGATTTAACAAAGGCTCTGCCTGCTCCGGCGACAGCCTTGCATATGACAGTAGCGCGCCTGATTTCAGGAGAGCTTTTCCAGAAGAATATTTTAAATGGCCGGGAACAGGAACTTTTAAGTGGAGTGAACAGCCTTTTTAGAACAGCGGAAACTTTCCGTCCCCTGGAATTTGAAATTAAAGGAATCTCCCTACTTCCTCAGGGTGTCATCGCTGCCATGGTTTCACCTGTAAATGAAGAAGATTATACCCGTTTGCAGTCATTCAGGGATTACATATATGCCCATGAAACCCTGTCTAAGCTGGGGATTGAAAGAAAACGGGGTTTTAAAGGACATATCACCTTATTTTACATAGAGGATGAATTAATCCATTCTGCCAGGAAAGCTCTGGCTGCTTGCCTGGCAGAAATCAACAAAGAATACTTTTCACAACCTCTTCCCTTTAAAATCCCAAGAGCTGAAATTAGACAATTTACTGACTTCCTGGCCTTTTATCGTAATGATAAGTGGCCTACGTATAGTTTTTGATTATGGTTTACTATAGTGGTGACATGCTGGGGAATAATCATGTCTTTTTTTGGTTTAAGTTGTCACTTTAAACGTATCTTAACGAATATTTCAATCAAGCTTCATCTAGGGTTAAAACTCTAATAAGAAATAAGTTGTACCCTTAAATCAATCTGGTATAGAAAAACATACCAGGTTTATAAAGGAGGTAAGCTTTAATGAGTATTGTGGACCGACAAAGCCCTTTGCCCTTTTATTATCAGGTGTACCAGTATCTGCGCCATAATATTGAACACAAAGTTTATAAGGAAGGAGAGCAGCTTCCTTCCGAGCGTGACTTGTCGGAACAGTTTGCAGTAAATCGTTTCACCATCAGAAAAGCCACGGAAAAACTGATTTTGGATGGACTGGTCTACCCCATCCGTCGCAAAGGTTATTTTGTAAAACAAAATAGGGTAGTCATAGAAATTGACAGCCAAACTAGCTATACCCGGAACGCTTCTAACAATAATCTGCCACGTAAGGTAAAAATTTTGGAAATGAAGCCAGAGTACCCAGTTGCCGAACTGGCGGAATTCTTTCAACTTGAAAAAGACCAAATGGTGTGGTCTATCTATTTCCTGCGCTATTGTAATAATGTTCCTACTACTTTAAGCAGAACCTATATTCCTTTAAAAAGAGCTCCTGAGCTTGACAAACACCTGATGAAAACCCGTTCCCTCTATAAGACACTGGAAGAGAATTACGGAATTAAGCCCAGGAGAATCAATTCTATCTGTGAAATAGCTTTCGCCGACCATTCAGAATTCAGACACCTGGCAGTGTATAAAGGTTTTCCCCTGCTCCAGGTAACCAGCCTGGTGGTGGACCAGCATGGAATGCCCCTGGAAAAGTGCTTGACCAAGTTTCGTTCAGATATGGTGAAGTTAAATGTTAAAATTGCTGATTATCAATAAGGAGGCAGTAAATGGATTATTCATTAATAGTTGCCACAGGAGATCTTGAAAAGCTTAAAGCCATAGCCGAGTTCATTGTAGAAAGCCATCCTTTCAAGATTACCACCGAACCTTCACCGGGAATGGTTATGATCAGGGTAATTGACCCTCTGGAAAAAACACCTTTCTATTTGGGAGAGGCTTTTGTTACCCAGTGTGAAGTAGAAATTGACGGTAACCTGGGGTATGGCTGTGTTATGGGCTATGAGGAAGAAAGGGCCCTCTATGGGGCAATTCTGGATGCCATAATGGGCAATGACCATGAATTAGCTAGCAAGGTAAGGCCCATGCTGGCTCTGGTGGAAAAAGAAATTTTACAACGCTATGAGAAAGAAACAAAAAAGGTTGCCCGGACCAGGGTAAATTTTGACGTAAAGAAGGGATAACCGTTGGTACAACAGACAGTAAAGGAAACAGGATTTAATATTGTTTTTGACAGCCAGCAAGTCTTCAGGCTTTTAATGGACGCCATGAGCAGGCCCGGGAAGATCAATAAGTTAGCAGACTATGGTTTTACTAGAATCCCCTCTGGTTTTAACCCCTATGTCCTGGCCCTGTTAAAAACCCTGAGTGACAATACTGTCACCTTCTCTATTGCAGGGGACAGGAAAGAGCCCTGGGAGAGTTACCTGGAAATTAACACGGGAGCGAAGCTGGAATCCGTAAACCAGGCGGACTTTGTTGTCTTCCAAGGCCCAATTTTTTCCCAGGATATTCTAACGATAAAAAGAGGTACATTGGAATTTCCCGAAGACAGCGCTACAGCCATAATTTCTGTGGATAGCTTGGGAGAGAAGGAAGACAGTATACTAACGGCTCCTGCCAGCACTTTTACCATGCGAGGGCCTGGAATTAAGGATTTTATCATCCTTAATATTGGAGGGCTGGATAAAAGATTCGGGCAAGCCCTGGCAGAAGTAAACGCTATTTTCCCTCTGGGGATAGATATTATTATGGTGGACGTTGAGGGACAGCTGGCCTGTATCCCGCGGACCACTCAGGTGGAGGTGGCATAAATGGGTTATGTAGCCGTCCAGGGAGGAATTACGGCAATCAAGAACGCAGAAGAATTGACTAAATACATGCGCCTGCGGGGAAAGAGCATTCCTCTTTCGGTTAAGCAGATTCAAGACCAGATGCGGTTTTTAGTTGACAGGGTTATGGGGGAAGGAGGTCTGTATTCTCCTTTTCACGCTTCCTTAGCCATTAAACAGGCGCAAGGGGATCCCATTGAGGCTTCCTTTTACCTGAGGGCCTACCGTTCGACTCTGCCCAGACTAACGGAATCCTTACCCCTGGAGATGGAGGAAATGCGTATTACCCGCCGGATTTCTTCTGCTTTTAAAAACATACCAGGTGGACAGATTTTGGGAGCCACTACGGACTATCATCAACGGATGCTGGATTTCAGCCTGTTGGAAGAGGAGGAAAGCCAGGTCGAGGAATTTCTTCATAAACAGGAACAGGAAAAATCAGAAGAATCGCCTTCCTGGGGACCTTTTAGAAAAGTTGTTGACATCCTACGTGAACAGGAGTTGGTTAAACCAACCCCAGAAAAGGTGGAGGAGCCAATTTTTGATATAACCCAAAATTCAGTGGCTTTTCCCGCACCACGCAGCGCCAGGCTGCAGATGCTGGCCAGAAGCGAGACGGGAGGGATTTTAGCCCTAGCCTACAGCAGTATGCGGGGCTTTGGCAGTGTTCACCCCACTATTGCCGAATTAAGGGTTGGCTTTGTGCCAGTTAACATCCCTCACCCCTATCGGAAAAATAAAAACTTAACCATCGGTTTTGTAGAAATTACCGAAGTGGAAATAGTTGCCAAATTCGCTGCGGAAGAAAAAGGGGAAAAGCCTTACTTTACCTTAGGCTATGGGATCTGCTTCGGTAGCAATGAGCTAAAAGCCATCTCGATGGCTGTCTTGGACAGGGCCATGAAAGAAAAGGAAGCCAAAGCTCCTGCCCAGGATCAGGAATTTGTCTTGCTTCATACAGATGGTATTGAGTCTTCAGGCTTTTGCTCCCATTTTAAACTCCCCCACTATATAACCTTCCAGTCAGCCCTGGATCGTTTGCGTTCAACCCAGGAGAAACAGAAAAAGATAAAGCTTACCAAGGAGAAGAGATTATGAATAATTTATTAGCAAAAACCAAGGGGACTTTTCAATACAATTTTGCTTTCATTGACGAAGGTTCCAAGAGAGAAATCCGTCGTAAGATCTTGAAGGCTATTGCCATCCCCGGACACCAGGTGCCTTTTGCCTCCCGGGAACTTCCTATTGCCAGGGGCTGGGGTACGGGAGGGCTGCAGATAACCATGTCCATCATCGGCCCCGACGATGTGCTGAAGGTAATTGACCAGGGTTGTGACGGCAGTGTCAATGCCGTAAGCCTGAGGAATCTTTTGGTAAAGACCACGGGAGTTAGGACTACTTTTGATTCCCGGGAAGCTACCATCATCCAGACCAGGCACCGGATCCCGGAAATCCCCTTAAAAGAAGGACAGATTCTGGTTTATCAGGTTCCTCTCCCTGAGCCTTTACGCCGGGTAGAACCCCGGGAAACAGAGACCAGGCGGATGCATGGGGAATCGGAATACAGTCCCTTATGGGTCAGTCTTTATGAGGATATTGTCAAATGGCAGGCTGTCTCCATTGGCGCCAGCTATCCCTGCCGGGTTAACGAACATTATATTATGGCTCCCTCGCCTATTCCCAAATATGACATCAATAAGCTCAATATGGCAGAGAACTTAAATCTGTTTGGAGCAGGTCGGGAAAAACGGATCTATGCCGTTCCTCCCTATACCAAGGTAGAACCCCTGCAGTTCAGCGATAAGCCTTTTACCATAGAGGATTTTTCAGGGCTTTCCTGCAGGCGCTGCGGTGCAAGGAACACCTTTCTTGATGAGATATATGACGAGGAAACTGGGGAGAAGTATTATGTCTGTTCAGATACGGGCAACTGCGACTTGCTGCGTCAGAAAAATCAGGAAGAATTGAGGGATGAGCATGATTGCGCATAAAAGAGAGCCTGTCCTATCCGTCAGGGGTTTAAGTAAGATGTACGGCAAAGGGTGCCCAAGCTGCCAGACATTAACGGGTCCGGAATTTAATAACAATGTCTGCCCTGTCTGCAGTTCCATTCTGGCCCTGCACGATATTTCCTTTGACCTCTATGAGGGGGAAATCTTGGGGATAGTGGGAGAGAGCGGTTCGGGGAAAAGCAGTTTGGTTCAGTGCCTTTATTTCGACCAGGATGCCACTTCGGGGGAAGTTTACCTTGCCCACTACAATGAGGGTAAGGACAATGTGCTTAATATTCCTGCAAGCAAGAAACGGTATTTACGAAATCACCTCATGGGGATGGTATACCAGAACCCGGTCCTGGGTCTGAAGCTAAATATTTCCAGCGGGGGTAATATTGCGGAAAAACTGCTGGCAGCAGACCTCTATATCTATGAAGAAATCCGTGAAAGGGGCAAGAAGCTCCTGGAAAAAACGGAGATCCCCATGTATTACATGGATGAAATACCCAAAAAGCTTAGCGGCGGGATGCAGCAGCGGGTCCAGATTGCCAAGGCTCTGGCCAATAATCCTCCCCTTCTGCTTTTGGATGAAGTTACCACCGGCCTGGATGTATCCGTTCAGGCCAGGGTCCTGGATCTCATTAAAGCTCTCCAGCAGGAGCTCCAGATTTCCATGATTGTAGTATCCCATGACCTGGGAGTTATCAGGCTCTTGACCAATCGGACCCTGGTCTTAAAAAACGGGCGTCTTGTGGAAGTAGGTCTGACGGATCAGATCATGGAAGACCCCCAGCACGCCTATTCTCAGCTTCTCGTTCATTCCATGCTGTAAGGACCACGCCTAGAAGAATCAAGAGAGAAGGGATTGAATTTATGTTAAAAGTAGAAAACCTCTCTAAAGAATTTACCATGCATATTCGGGGAGGAAAAAAAATAGTCACCCTGAGCGACATCAGTTTCCAGGTGAGGAAGGGAGAGTTTCTGGGGATTACCGGACCCAGCGGTATTGGCAAGTCCTCCCTTCTTAAGTGTATTTACCGCACCTACCTTCCTTCCGGGGGGAACATCTGGTATCTTTCCGGGGAGGGAGAGATGGTAAACCTGGCTACCGTGGACGATCATAAGATCCTGGAACTGCGCCGCAGTGAAATAGGTTATGTTGCCCAGTTCCTCCACGTAATCCCCAGGGTTTCGGCCTTGGAAGTGGTCAGCAGCGCTCTAATAACCCAGGGTGTAGAGCCCAAGGCCAGAGAAGAACGGGCCAAAGAGCTCTTTAGGAGACTAGGCATTCCGGCCTCCCTCTGGGAAATGTATCCTTCCTCCTTCAGCGGCGGGGAGAAACAGCGCCTCAATATTATCAGGGGCCTTATTTCCAAGCCCCGGCTCCTCTTACTGGATGAGCCCACAGCATCTTTGGATCCTGTCTCCAAGCGGGAAGTTATCTCCCTCATCCAGGAGCTTAAGAAAGAAGGAACGACAATGATTGGTGTGTTCCACGATTACGAAACATTAATGAAGCTGGCAGATACCCAGCTTGATATCAACCTGAAAAAATGCAAGGAGGTGTGCGTGTGAAGGATACAGTAATTACTGATGTCCGGGTGGTAACACCCCAGGAAGTAATAAACAATGCATCCGTTTACCTGCACAAGGGAAGAATCGGAGCTGTGAAAAAAAATGGCATTAACTGGCCCCAGAACTATGAGGTCATTGACGGGAAGGGGAAATGGCTCTTGCCGGGAATTATTGACCTGCATAACGATGCTATTGAAAAAGAGATCGAGCCGAGACCTAATGCTGTAATACCTGTTGGGATAGCCCTTTTCTCCCTGGAAACCCGGCTGTTGAGCCATGGAGTGACCACTATCTATCATTCTTTCTCTTTCATGGAAGGGGAGTCAGCTGTTCGTACCTACGATATGGTCCTCAGTAATGTGGAAGAGATCAACCGTTTAAAAGAACATGGCCTTATCAGAAACTATATCCATGCCCGTTATGATGTAACAGAACATAAATTTAGCCCTATCCTGGTGGAAATGATGAAGCGGCAGCAGGTCAAGCTGCTATCCTTCATGGACCATACCCCGGGTCAGGGCCAGTACAAAAACATTGAGGTCTATGAAAAATTTATAGCTAAGTACCGCAACCTGGACGAAGAAGCGGTGAAGAATAACGTAATACGCCGCCAGGCTAAAAAGGTTGATTTTCAAGCCCTGAAATCCCTGGCCGAGAAGGCCCGGGCCTTAAGCATTCCCATGGCCTCCCATGATGATGATTCTGCGGATAAAGTTAGATTTATGAAAAAGCTGGGTGTTACACTCAGTGAATTTCCCATTGATATGGAGACGGCCAATTTTGCTGCTCAGGAAGGTTTGAAGGTAATAGTGGGCGGTCCCAACATCATCAGGGGAAAATCCAACTCCGGGAATATGAGCGCTATGGAAGCAGTGAAGGGAGGGGTGGTGGATATTATCTGTTCTGACTACATGCCCGCTGCCATTCTAAACGCTATCTTTGTCTTACACAGGCGTCATAATATGCCAATCCACCAGGCTGTGAACATGGGCTCTTTAAATCCCGCCAGGGCCGTAGGGCTGGAAGAAGAACTGGGTTCCATCGAATGCGGCAAAAGAGCAGACCTGGTCATGGTTAATGAAGTGGCGGGAGTGCCCATGGTGGAAATGGCCTTTGTGGATGGCCGCAAGGTGATGGAAAAGGGCTTTTTTAGACGGGATAACGCCCCGGAACTTAAAGAATGTTTGGGTTAAGGAGAAAAGGCTGATGTTATATGATATTGAAATTTTTCCTGAGTCCTTAAAGAATATGCCCCCAAAGATGCTGACGCCGGAACCCCATATTCACCCTACCTCCAGGATTGCTAAGAGCCGTCTGGGCGAATACACAGATATCGGACCCAACTGCACCCTGGTAGAAACCCTGTTTGACGATTACAGCTATGCCGCAGGGGATGTTTCAATTATCTATTCCCAGGTAGGCAAGTTCTGTTCCATTGCCTCTCATGTCCGGATCAACCCTGGCAATCACCCCATGGAACGGCCCACCCAGCACCATTTTACCTACCGCCGGAGGCAATATGGTTTTGCTAGCAATGATGACGAGGCTTTCTTCCAGTGGAGAAGCGATCATTACTGCGTTATCGGACATGATGTCTGGATCGGCCATGGAGCCATCGTGATGCCGGGGGTAAAAGTGGGGACGGGGGCGGTAATCGGGTCGGGGGCTGTGGTTACCAAAGACGTCAATCCCTATGAGATAGTGGCCGGAGTTCCTGCCAGGCCTATAAAAAGGCGGTTTTCCCCGGAAATAAGTGAAAAGCTCCTGGCAATAGCCTGGTGGGACTGGGAGCGAAAAACCCTGGAAGAACGCTTTGCAGATTTTTTGAACCTTGATATATTTATTGCAAAGTATTATAAGAAATAGCTGATGAAAATGAACCACATGTTACGGGCTTTCCGCCATCGGAATTGCTCTTTGTTTTACTTAGGTCAGGGGATCTCCCTCATCGGCACCTGGGTTCAACGGTTGGCCGTGAGCTGGCTGGTTTACCGTTTAACTGGTTCGGCTTTGGTATTGGGGGCAGTAGAATTTGCTCTCCAGTTTCCCGCCCTGGTTATAACCCTTTTTGCCGGGGTCTTGGCAGATAAGTGGGACCGGCGCTATATCCTGTTGGGGACTCAGACCCTTTCCATGGTCCAGGCTTTAATCCTGGCCTATCTGGTACTTTCGTAACCGTTAACATTTTACTTGTTGGGATTTTAAGCGCTTTTCTGGGGTTTATCAATGCCATCGATATTCCTGTATGCCAATCTGCCGTCTTGGATATGGTGGAAGACCGTGAAGACCTGGGAAATGCCATTGACTTAATTCAACCATGTTCAACAGCGCCCGTCTCATCGGACCTTCTGCAGCGGGGTTTTTGGTCAGCGCCCTGGGAGAAGGAAACTGTTTTTTGCTTAATGGTATCAGTTATCTTGCGGTTATTGCTGCCTTATACGTCATCAAGCTGAGGCCCTTACCAGCTTTATCGGAATGCCTTATTTTTGGCCTGGGACTGGCTAGTTTATCATTGGTCAAGGTTATCTGGCTTTTTTTACCCCTTTTAGTATTAATAGGCTTTGGCATGATGCTCCTCATGGCTTCCAGCAATACCATCCTGCAGACCATTTCTGACGATGATAAAAGGGGCCGGGTTATGAGTTTTTATACCATTTCCCTCATGGGGATGCATCCTCTGGGCAGCCTCTAGTAGGTTTTACAGCCAACTGATTGGGAGTATCCAGTATCTTGTTTTTTAGCGGGATTGCCTGCATGATTGGGGTTCTGGTCTTTGCTTTCATTGATTTGCACAGCTATGCAATTGAAAAAGAGATTGAACCTAGGCGGGGACTTTTCTTAAAACGGAAATTGCCTTCAGTGAGCTGGAAAAAAAGTTGGCGGGCCAAGGGCATTACCACCATGTATCACTCCTTTTCCTTTGCCGGGGCCGAGTGGGGCATGAGAGCCGATGGAACAGCTTCCAAGGTTGTGAGATATATAGTGGAATCCTCCCGGAAGCGGTCTTTAATCAGAAATAAAATCCACCTGCGTTATGAGATCACCAATTATACGGGTGTGGAAGAAATAATAGCCCTGATTAGGGAGAAGTACGTAGATCTTCTATGGTGTCAACTACAGGACCCCCGATGTGGCCTAAAAGATTTTAAAGTATGAGGAGGCAAGGACCATGCTGGTTACGGGTATTGCCATTAATGCAGATGCGGGAAGGCTCGATGGTCAGGCAGAGAATCTGGTGCGGGAACTGGATTATTTTTTGAAGCTGGGTTTTACCCAAGTGGAGATTGCTCCCCATGGAGCTGGGGTAATCTTCAACGGAGCCCTGCATCAGGCCCGGATGGCCGAGTTTTCGAGCATCCTGGCCCGGTATCCTTTTAAATATCTGGTGCACGGGCCTAACCCTTTGAACCTGATGAATCTGGAAGACCTGGAACTGGAAAAAAATATGTTTCAGGCTAGTCTGGAATTTACAGCAGCCATAGGGGCAAATGTAATGGTCTATCATGCCGGGCGCTACCTGCCGGAAGAAGAATTCTTACTGCCCCGGAATAAGAAAATTACTCCGTTAGAGAAGAAAAAGATGTGGGACACAGAAAGGGATCTCTTATGGGAAATGGGAGAAAAAGCTTACCGTTTGGGTGTAACCATTGGTGTTGAGAATGCCCGTCCTTACATGGATGCCAGCCCCTACTGTTATGGGGAGGACCTGAAAGCCCTGGCAGCCATGATCCATGAAGTAGACCATCCTTGCGTGGGCATTACCCTGGATGTAGGCCATGCCCACCTGTCAGCATCCTATTATTCTTTTGACCTTCTTTCCGGTATTGAGGTTATAGCTCCTTATGTGAAACACATCCACCTTCATGATAACTTCGGCAAAAGCGGTTCCTCTTATGAGAGAAAGCAGTATGAAGCGGCGGCTACGGGACGGGGGGATATGCATATGCCTATAGGCTGGGGCAGCATCCCGGCCAGGGAAATCTTCCAACGCTTACCTGATTACCAGGGAGCAGTGACTTTGGAGATGAGACCCCGTTACCGGGCTTACTATGCAGAAGCCCTGGCAAACGCCAGAGCCTTGCTGGAAGACTTTCTCCCCCAGAAAGAAGAAATAAAAGCAGATGTAGTTTAATATAAAAAGGCTGCCATTAAAAGGCATTTCCTTTGAAGTCAGCAAGGGATGAGTTAAAGCGATTGGTGTAAACCAGTCGCTTTTCCCTATTTCATTGGTCTACACCAATGGTTATATGTCGGTTGAGGTAAAATGTCCAGACTAACCTTGACCGGCAATTTTTTGAACTTCTGATATTCGGCAAACCTTGCAATAATATATCTTAAAGATATATATTACAGGAGTTATGCACTTGGTGGAAATAAATAGAAAACCATAACTCCAAAAATATTTAAAAAAGATCCCAATTTTCGACAAAAAAGGCCTTGACATTTTTGGAAAGCCCCCATAATCGCAGAGTGATGGTACTTTTTACCATCGCTCTGGCGATATGGGTGATATTGATGAGCAAGCTTTGTAAAGCTACTTTCGAGAAAAAAGATCACGGGCGAGGTGCCGGGATTCCTGTACTCAAGACAATTTGGGATTTGTTCGATCTGTCCCTTTTATTTTCACAATCAGGAATCCGTAAAAAGTTCCTACTCTGGCTTATAGATCAGGGCTTTGACTGGGTTACCAAGGCCAAAAGCTATACGATTCTGTAAAGGATGCCTATCTTCTGATAAGCAATCGTGTTGATGTACCGGAAGAAGCGGCCGATGCTTATACCAAGCGATGGGAAATAGAGGTTTTTTACCGCACGGTTAAGCAGAATCTGGGCTTAACATCGTGCTACGCTCAGTTTGAGCCGGCTCATTTTGCCCATGTGGAGCTCTTGTTCGCGGCAAAGATCCTTCTTTGCTACGCAAGCTACGAGGCGCAGGTTACCTATTACGAGGATTACATCAAAAAGCGCCCGGATTGGGAGTTTGCAGGCATATATGCCAATGAGGGAATTACAGGGACAAACACAAAAAAACGCGCCCAGTTTAACCGGATGATAGAGGATTGCATGGCCGGCAGGATTGACATGATTATTACAAAGTCAATTTCGCGGTTTGCCAGGAACACCCTGGATTGCCTGAAATATGTGCGGCTGCTTAAGGAGAAGGGCATCGCGGTATATTTTGAAAAGGAAAACATCGATACCCTGGATACCAAAGGTGAAGTTTTGCTAACCATTCTTTCATCCCTGGCGCAGGACGAGTCGCGGTCGATTTCGGAAAACAGCCGGTGGGGAATTGTTCGCAGGTTCCAGCAGGGCAAGGTCAGGGTCAACCACAAAAAATTCATGGGCTATGACAAGGATGAAAATGGGGAACTGATTATCAATGAGAAGGAAGCTGCTATTGTGCGGCGGGTATTTGAAGAATACCTGAAGGGTAAAAGCTGCTATAAAATTGCAGAAGGCCTTGAAGCTGATGGCA
>JAIHAN010000036.1 GCA_020054815.1 Peptococcaceae bacterium
AGACTATCCGCTTAGACCGTATGGAAATGGGCATTCCTGAATTGCGCCAGAGGCTTAAACAAGTAGCTGAGCAAACTTTTGCCAAAGTCCGCTCCATTAGCGGCGGGGAATTGGTTGGGGAACTCCTGGAGTTGGAATTAGGTCAGCATGCTACTTCGGTCATGGAAGTAACTTCTGATATGGTGGCGGAAAAAAGTAAAGTTTGCCGGGGAGACTATATTTTTTCTCAGGCTAATACGCTGGCTGTGGCCCTCATCGATGCTGATGTGGTTTTAACCGGCAGTGCCCGGATTCGTTATCGCAGACCTGTATATTTAAATGAAAAAATTGTGGCCAGGGCGGTGCTGGCTAGAAAAAAAACGAATAAATACCTGGTTAAGGTTGTTTCCAAGGTGGGGGCGGAAGAAGTTTTTGTAGCCAAGTTCGTGGTGGTTGCAAGATAGGAGGAGATACCATGAGGATTGCCCTGGATGCCATGGGTGGCGATTATGCACCGGAAGAGATCGTTAAAGGTGCGCTAGCTGCATTAAACCTTAATAAAGACTTACATATTGTCCTGGTGGGCAAAGAAGATATCATCAAAAAATGTTTGGCTGAGCATGGTAAGGAAGGTAGAATCTCCATCTGCCATTGTGAAGAAGTTATAGCCATGGATGAACATCCCGCTATTGCCTATCGCAAGAAAAAAGATGCCTCCATCAGCGTGGCTACACGCCTGGTGAAAGAACAAAAAGCCGATGCCGTTGTCTCAGCGGGCAGTACAGGGGCACAAATGGTAGCAGCCCTTTTTGGTTTGGGGAGGATTCCCGGTATTGACAGACCGGCTATTGGCACGGTGATTCCTACCCTGGCAGGCCCTAAACTGTTACTTGATGCAGGGGCTAATGCTGACTGTAAGCCTGATCATCTGGTCCAGTTTGCCCTAATGGGCAGTATTTATGCAGAAAAAATTCTGGGATATACCCGGCCGTGCGTGGGATTAGTCAATATTGGAGAAGAACCTAGCAAAGGTAATGAGTTGACCCTTCAGGCTTATGACTTATTAAGTAAAGTCACTGAACTTAATTTTATAGGAAATATTGAGGGACGGGATATCCCTGCTGGTAAAGCAGATGTGATGGTTTGTGACGGTTTTGTTGGCAATACTATCCTTAAGGTCATAGAAGGAACGGCGGGGGCCATTTTCAGCCTGCTGAAACAGGAGCTTAGTAAAAATTTAACCAGTAAAATGGGAGCGGCCCTTCTGGCTCCTGGTTTAAGAACCCTGAAATCCCGCCTGGATTATGCCGAATATGGCGGTGCACCTCTTTTAGGTGTTAAGGGCATAAGTATTATCTGTCACGGCAGTTCCAAGGCACCTGCCATCAAGAATGCCATCCGTGTGGCTATGGAGTGTGTGCAGAATAACATTGTAGAAACCCTTAAAACCACTGTGAAAACTGAGAAAGTTGGTGAATAGCATGACCATAACACTTCGACCCGTGGGTATAGTAGGGTTAGGTTCCTACTTACCGGAGGAAAGAGTTACCAATGCCGATTTAACCAAGATTGTTGATACTACTGAAGAATGGATTTTACAGAGAACAGGAATTGAGGAAAGACGCAGGGCCTCGGTTGCTGAAGCAGCTTCCGATTTAGGTACCCAGGCGGCTTTAAAAGCCCTGGAAGACGCTAAAACGAAGCCTGAGGAAGTTGACCTGATTATTGTGGCTACGGTTACGCCTGACATGTTTTTCCCCTCTACCGCCTGTATAATCCAAAACAACATCGGGGCAGTGAACGCAGCAGCTTTTGATGCTTCGGCAGCCTGTTCCGGTTTCTTATATGGGCTGGCCATGGGAAGCCAGTTTGTCGCTACAGGTATGTATGATACGGTTCTGGTGATTGCCTCAGAAACACTGACGAAAATCATGAACATGGAAGATAGAACCACCTGTATTCTCTTTGGGGATGGTGCGGGTGCGGCAGTCCTGAAACCCGTAGAGGAAGGTGAAGGGTTCTTATCTTTTTACCTGGGTGCCGACGGTTCAGGGGGAGAACTTTTGAAATTGCCGGCCGGAGGTTCCCGTAAACCTGCGACAAAAGAAACTGTGGAGAATAAAGAGCATTATATTCAGATGAGCGGAAACGAAGTCTTTAAATTTGCTGTGAAGGTGATGGGGGATGCAGCCTTAAAGGCATTGGAAAAGGCAGGCCTCAGTAAGGAGGATGTGGATTATCTTGTTCCCCATCAGGCCAATACCCGTATCATCGATTCGGCAGTAAAAAGACTGGGGTTATCACCGGATAAGGTTTATGTAAACCTGCACAAGTACGGTAACATGTCTGGTGCCTCTATCCCCGTGGCTCTTGATGAAGCCGTCAAGGAAGGAAAAATTAAAAAAGGTGATCATGTGGTACTGGTGGGATTTGGCGCCGGCCTCACCTGGGGTTCCTGCGTTATGAAGTGGTCTAAATAAAGGGGGTAATTGGGATGCATACGGTTTTATGTGAGCTTTTAGGTATCAAATATCCTGTGATACAGGGTGGTATGGCCTGGGTAGCCACGGCAGAGCTGGCTGCTGCCGTATCCAATGCCGGTGGTTTAGGGATTATCGGTGCCGGTAATGCTCCCGGTGAGGTAGTACGGGAACAGATCAGAAAGGCCAAAACCTTGACCGACAAGCCTTTTGGCGTTAATGTTTATTATTTATCCCCTTTTGTGGAAGATGTGATCCAGGTAATCTTAGAAGAAAAAGTAAGTGTGATCACAACGGGGGCGGGTAACCCTGGGAAGCATATTCCCAAGCTAAAAGAGATTGGAATCAAGGTCATCCCTGTTGTTTCCGCCGTCGCCCTGGCTAAACGCCTGGAACGGACCGGGGTAGATGCCATGATTGCAGAAGGCATGGAATGCGGCGGTCATACCGGTGATTTAACCACCATGGCCCTGGTTCCCCAAATTGTAGATGCAGTAAAGGTACCGGTGATAGCGGCCGGGGGCATCGCCGACGGCAGGCAGCTGGCAGCGGCCCTTTGCCTGGGGGCCCAGGGCGTGCAGATGGGCACCAGGTTTATCTGTGCAGAAGAATGCCAGGTACATATGAACTATAAAAATGCGGTCCTCAGGGCCAAAGACCGGGATACTACGCTGACCGGTTATCATGGGCATTTTGTCCGGGTTATTCAGAATAAGCTCACCAAGGAGTACGAACGGCTCACCAGAGAGGGGGCACCGGCTGAGGAGTTTGATAAACTGGGGACAGGACGCCTGCGGGCGGCAGTCGTAGAGGGAGACGACCAGATGGGGTCCCTCATGGCCGGACAGGTGGCAGCGATGGTGAACAAAATCCAGCCGGCCCGGGAGATAATCGAGGAAATTATTGCTGAGGCAGAACAAGTCCTGAAAGAAAAAATGAAATTATTTTAAGGTAAGGGGAATAACATGAAGAAAACAGCCTTTGTATTTCCCGGACAGGGTTCTCAATATGTAGGTATGGGAAAAGAGTTTTATAATCATTTCCCCCTTTCCCGGGAGGTATTTGAACAAGTCGATGAAAGACTAGGGGTATCCCTCAGTGAAATTTGCTTTAGCGGTCCGGAGGAAGAATTAAAGCTGACCATCAATACCCAGCCGGCTATCTTAACGACCAGTGTGGCCATTCTCAAAGTGGTGGAAAAGGAAGGAGTTAAGCCTGATTTTGTGGCCGGTCACAGTCTGGGGGAATATTCAGCCCTGGTAGCTGCAGGTTCTCTCTCCTATACAGACGCAGCCTGGTTAGTAAGACAGAGGGGAACTTTTATGCAGGAAGCCGTTCCCCCCGGAGAAGGCACTATGGCTGCCATCATGGGGTTGGACCAGGACAAGGTAGAGGCTCTTTGCCGGGAAGTTTCGGATGTAGGCGTTGTGGAGCCAGCCAATTATAATTGCCCAGGACAGATTGCTATTGCCGGTGCCACTCCAGCCGTACAAAAAGCTTTGATACTTGCTAAAACCTATGGGGCTAAAAGAGCCGTTCTGCTCCCGGTAAGCGGTCCTTTTCATTCTAGCCTCTTGAGACCGGCTTCTGTAAAATTAAAAGAAGTATTAGAAAAAGTACAAATATCACCTGCGCGGATACCTGTGGTAGCCAACATCACCGCTGAAATCACAACCGATCCCGCGGAAATTCGCCAGAATTTAATCGACCAGGTCAGCGGGTCTGTGCGCTGGGAGCAGTCTATCCGTAAATTGATAGATTTAGGTGTATCAGTCTTTGTGGAGATAGGGCCTGGAAAAGTACTCAGCGGTTTAATCAAAAAGATTGCCAAAGATGCGGAAATATATAATATTGAAGATATGGCTTCCTTGGGCGAGACTATACTTAAGCTTAAGGAGGGGATGTAGGTGTTAAAAGAAAAGGTGGCTGTGGTAACCGGGGCCTCCCGGGGTATCGGCAGGGCGGTGGCTATAGCCTTGGCCAAGGAAGGGGCCACAGTTATCGTCAATTATGCCGGTAACGAACAGGCGGCCCAGGAGACACTGGACTTTATTTTGCAAAATGGCGGTTCAGGTGAAATAAAAAAAGCTGACGTCTCCTCTTCTCAACAAGTCGATGTTATGATAAAAGAGATAGTAGACAAGTATGGGCGCATTGATATTCTTGTGAATAATGCAGGCATCACACAAGACGGTCTGATTATGCGTATGAAGGATGAAGAATGGGAAAAGGTTCTCAAAGTTAATCTTACCGGTGTCTTCAACTGTGTGAGAGCTGTTACCCGTCCCATGATGAAACAGCGCGGGGGAAAAATTATTAATATCACTTCCGTTGTGGGAATCATGGGCAATGCGGGGCAGATCAATTATGCTTCAGCTAAAGCGGGCGTCATCGGCTTGACTAAGTCTGCCGCCAGGGAACTTGCTTCCCGGGGGATCACCGTGAATGCTGTTGCTCCTGGTTATATAACTACAGATATGACAGATAAACTATCGGCCGAGGTAAAAGAAAAGATTGCTGCGGGAATACCATTAGAACGCTTGGGTAATCCTGAGGATGTAGCACACATTGTGGTTTTCCTGGCCGGACCAGGGGCTGATTACATAACAGGACAGATTATTGCCGTGGATGGCGGTATGTCTATGTAATTTTTAGTATCTTGTGGAAGGAGGTGAAACTATGAACATATTTGAAAAGGTAAAATCTATCGTCGCTGAACAATTAGGAGTTGATGCGGCTGAAATAACTCTGGAGACAAGTTTTGATGATCTGAATGCCGATTCCTTAGATGTGGTGGAACTCATTATGGCCTTAGAAGAGGAATTTGATATTGAAATTCCCGATGAGGATGCTGAGAAGATTAGAACTGTTGGTGATGCTGTTGATTACATATAAGAGATACAGTAATCGACACAAAATTTTTCAAGGTCCCGTAGTCATCTCTGCGGGACCTTCTTAAGAAACCTTTAGCTGGTCAAATACTGGAGGAATGAACGTGAAGTTGCCTACACTACGAATTGGAATTTTAGCTCCCAGAATACCTATAATTCAGGGCGGAATGGCCGTCCGTATATCTACATCCCGTTTAGCGGCAGCTGTAGCTAATGAAGGCGGTATTGGACTGATCGCTGCCAGTGGCATGTCTCCTGACGAACTGAGGCAGGAGATACGTACTGCCCGTTCACTTTCCTCCGGGATAATTGGTATTAATATTATGTTTGCAGTATCAGCCTTTGCCCAAATGGTCAAAACAGCTATTTCAGAAGGGATTGACCTGATTGTATCAGGAGCTGGTTTTTCCCGGGATATGTTTGTACTGGGAAAAGAGGCCAACATTCCTGTAGTTCCCATTGTCTCTACAGCAAAATTGGCTAAGATTTCGGAAAAGCTTGGGGCTGCCGCCGTCATCGTGGAGGGAAAAGAAGCGGGCGGACACCTGGGAACTGATGAATCCATGCGGAAACTGGTGCCGGAGGTTAAGAGTGCCGTCAATATACCGGTGATTGCTGCAGGCGGTATTGTAGACGGTAAAGATATGGCGGAAGCTTTTAGATTAGGCGCTGATGGCGTGCAGATTGGTATTCGGTTTGCAGCCAGTGAAGAATCAAATGCCGCAGATAGTTTAAAGGAATTATATGTGAAGGCTACCGACGAAGATATTGTTTTGATCAACAGCCCCGTAGGCTTACCCGGGAGGGCCATTCGTAATGAATTCACTGAAAAAATTGCCGGCGATAAGGTTATTCCCCCCAGTAACTGTGTGAACTGCTTAAAAGAATGCGCCCGTAATTTCTGTATTATGGAAGCTCTTGTCAATGCCCAGCAAGGAAACCTGGAAGACGGTTTAGCTTTTTCCGGTGAATTTATAGGAAAAATAAAAGAGATTTTACCTGTGAAAGAGATCATTCGCACTCTGCTCAAAGAAGTAGAGGCTTTACCATAAGAATTAAGAGGAGTAAGTCGAGAGAGGTGTAATATGACAAGAAGAGTAGTGATTACTGGCCTTGCCGCCATTTCCCCCCTGGGGACAGGTGTGGAGAAATTTTGGCAGGGTCTCCTGGAAGGAAAGTCAGGTATTGACCTGGTGACGCGTTTCGATGTTACGGAATTTCCTACTAAGATTGCTGGTGAAGTAAAAGACTTTGATCCCGGGCTTTACATGGATAAAAAAGAGGCTAAACGCATGGACCGCTTTACCCAATTTGCGGTGGCTGGGGCCAAGGTGGCTTTAGAAGACGCAAAAATGGACCTGGAAGGTCTCGACAAAGAAAAAGTCGGCGTTATCCTGGGTTCCGGGATTGGCGGGATGGAGACTTTAGAAGAACAGGCGAGAATTCTCAGAGAAAAAGGACCGGGACGGGTAAGCCCCTTCTTTGTACCCATGATGATTGGGAACATGGCCGCCGGACAAGTAGCCATCGCTTTAGGTGTTACTGGTCCCAATATTACGGTGGTAACGGCCTGTGCTTCGGCCACCAATGCCATTGGCGATGCCTTTAAGTTAATCCAAAGGGGAGGGGCAGAAGTCGTTATAACCGGTGGTACAGAAGCTTCTATTACCCCCCTGGCCTTTGCCGGATTCTGTTCCATGAAAGCCATGTCCACCCATAACGATGAACCGCAAAAAGCCAGCCGTCCCTTTGACGCCAATCGTGACGGTTTTGTCATGGGTGAAGGAAGCGGTATTCTTATCCTGGAGAGTCTTGAACATGCCCAGAAAAGAGGAGCCAGGATATATGCAGAGGTCCTGGGTTATGGCACTACCGCTGATGCCCATCATATCACAGCTCCTGCTCCTGGCGGTGCCGGTGCAGCCAAAGCCATGGCCGAAGCTATCAGGGATGCGGGGATAAAACCCGAGGACATCGACTATATTAATGCCCACGGTACATCTACCGACCTTAACGATAAGTACGAAACTATGGCCATCAAACAAGTTTTTGGTGAGCATGCTTATAAGCTGGCTATCAGTTCTACCAAATCCATGACCGGGCACCTTCTGGGCGCTGCCGGTGGTATCGAAATGGTGGCAACAGCTCTGGCGGTTCATAACGATATCGTACCACCCACCATAAACTACGAAACCCCAGACCCCGAATGTGATCTGGACTATGTACCCAACCAAGCCCGGAAGATGACCGTGGATTATGCCCTTAGTAATTCTTTGGGCTTTGGTGGACATAATGCTACTGTTGTAATTGGAAAATTTAAGGCATAATAAGAGGGAGGCGATAAGCCTCCTTCTTAGTTGGCAGTTGGCAGTTGTTAGTTGTTAGTAGAATTGAGGTCGCAATTGGTAGTTGGCAGATATCAGTGACCGGTGACCCGTGACCTGTGACCAGTAAATTAACCGGACACTTGACTCTGGTCACTCATACAGGAGCCGGACTCCGGACACTGGGCTCTGGTCACCCAAATCTGATGCTCGGAAGTCGGAATTCGGATATCGGATGTCGGTCTTCACATGTCAGGAGGATGTAAGCAATGAATGGAAATCGCAAAAAACAGTTAGAACAGTTGCTGGAAGAGGTGGGTATAAAAGATAAGGCTGACCTTACCCTGGTGCACCAGGCTTTAATTCACCCCTCTTATGTTTATGAAGGAGGAGCCGCAGCGGGTGAGCATAACCAGCGCCTGGAGTTTCTGGGTGATGCCGTGGTGGGTCTGGTCATCGGCCAGTTTCTTTTTGAAAAGTATCCTCACAAAACTGAGGGAGAACTAACAAAAATGAGGGCAGCCGTAGTATGTGAACCGGCTTTGGCCCGGGCGGCCCAGCAGCTCAATTTAGGCCAGTATCTTCTTTTAGGGCGGGGAGAAGAAATGATGGGCGGTGCAAAACGTCCCTCCAATCTGGCCGATTGTTTTGAGGCCTTTGCCGGGGCTCTTTATCTTACAGTGGGGTTGGATTTTGTACGGAACCTTATTCTCAGGGTGTTACATCATGATATCATACAGGCGGCCCAGGGTAATTATGGTGATTTTAAGACCCAGTTGCAGGAATATATCCAGAGGGCACCGGAAAGCCGCGTGAGTTACCAGATCCTGAAAGAGACAGGGCCGGATCACGACAAGCTGTTCCTGGCAGCGGTCTACTGCAATGATGAAGAAATGGCCCGTGGCCGGGGCCGTACGAAAAAAGAAGCGGAACAGCAGGCCGCCAGGCTAGCACTCCTCAAACTGGGGGTTATCCAGTAGTGGGTAAAACATTGATTATTCCCTTTTTTATACCCCATGGGGGATGTCCTTTCACCTGTGTATTTTGTAACCAGTGGGAGATCAGCGGGCAAAGTGAAGAACTGAAGCCTGAAGCATTTAGCAGGCGAGTACAAAGTTTTTTGGCCACGGCCCAGGTTACTGAAGATACCAGGATAGAGGCAGCTTTTTTTGGGGGGAGTTTTACCGGGCTGCCGGTGGAAGTCCAGCTCAAGTGGTTAAAAGAAGGGTTAAACGCTATCCAAAAGGGGGAGATAGCGGGCTTACGCCTCTCTACGCGCCCCGATTATATTGATGACGGGATATTGCGGATGCTCTGTGCCCACGGTGTTACCACCATTGAACTGGGGGTACAGTCCCTGGTTAATGAAGTCTTGTTGGAAACCAGGAGAGGGCATACCTATGAAGACATTTTGCGAGCCACAGAAATCATCAGGAAATACCCGGTCCAGCTGGGTTACCAGCTCATGCTGGGATTGCCGGGAGATAAGGAAGAGTATATTTTTCTTACGGCCAGGAGAGCAGTGGAAGCCCGACCTGATTTTATCCGCATCTATCCCACTGTGGTTCTTAAGGATACGCTTTTGGCCCAGTGGTATGAACAAGGGGTCTATCATCCTTTAAGCCTCTCTGAAGCGGTAACTTATGCTGCTCACTGGTTAGCAACTTTTTCCCTGTATGACATCCCCGTTATTCGCATAGGCCTCCAGGCCGCGGAAAACCTGTCATTGGCAGGGGATTTGCTGGCCGGGCCTTATCATCCCGCTTTTGGTGAACTGGTAGAAAGTTATTTGATGCGGGAGCAGATTCTGTATTTTTTACAAAAAATAAACTTTCGCGAGCAGGAGTTAATTTTATATATTAATCCCCGGGACTATTCCAAGGTGGTGGGCCAGAAACGCTGTAATATCGGCTTCTTTAAGCAACATTTAAACATAGAGGAAATCAAGGTTGTCCCTGACCCCGCCATTCCCAATGAGGACATAGGGATTTTGCTATCATCCTCAAGCCATCCTCTCATTTTAGCGAGACAGGAGTTTTTGGAAAAATATCGAATTAAGTAAAGCGTGAACAAGGAGGGGACGGAAAAGGTGTACCTGAAACGCTTGGAGATACAAGGATTTAAATCTTTTGCCGATAAAACAAATTTGGAATTTAATCCGGGGATTACACTGGTGGTTGGTCCCAACGGCAGCGGCAAATCCAATATCGCCGATGCCATCCGCTGGGTTTTGGGGGAACAAAGTGTAAAATCCTTGCGCGGCGGAAAAATGGAAGATGTTATTTTTGCGGGCAGTGATAAGCGGCGTCCTCTGGGGATGTCTGAGGTTTCCTTAACCATTGATAATTCTTCAGGGATCTTTCCCCTGGAATTTAATGAAGTGACCGTCACCAGGCGGTTATACCGTTCAGGGGAAAGTGATTATCTGATTAACCGGGTACCCTGCCGTTTAAAGGATGTACACGAACTTTTCATGGATACGGGTGTAGGGAGGGAAGGTTTTTCCATTATTGGCCAGGGAAAGGTTGACGAGATTCTTTCCGCCAAGCCGGAGGAACGGCGTGGTTTGCTTGAAGAGGCTGCAGGCATTGTTAAATACCGGCATCGTAAGCGAGAAGCCGTCAGAAAACTGGAAGATACGGAAGCAAGTCTCATCAGGCTAAGTGATATCATCAGTGAACTTTCTCAGCAGGAGGAACCCCTGGCGGAACAGGCCAGAATTGCTTCCATCTACCAGCAATACAAAGAAGAGCTTGATTCCCTGGAAATTGGCCTCTTAATCGATGAAGCCCAGAACGCCCAAAATAGACTGGAGCTTCTCAAAAACAACATCAACCAGGAGGAACGGGAGTGCGAGGCCCTTACCTCACGGTTTCATGGACTGCAGGCCCAGGAAGAAGAGCAAAAGCTGAAGCTGCAGCAGAAGGAAGAGGATGTAGCCAGGTTTCAGGAAAAGGTGTACCAGGAAAATATCCTGCTGGAGAAATATGAAGGGGAAAAGAAACTCAGTGCAGAGCGGTTATCCTCCCTGGACAGAGAGGAATTAGCCCTGGAACGGGAGTTGGCCCAGGTAACGGAAAATGCCGCCTGTTTACTGGAGGAAATTTCCCGACATCAAAAGGAAGGGGAACAACTCAAAGTAAACTTGCAATTGGCCAAGACCAGTTTAAAAGAGTTTGAAAACCTGATTCACCAGGAATACAGCCGTCATTTAAAAGACAGCGCAGATTTGGAAACCTTAAAAACAGAACACTTTGAGTCCTTACAGGAAGAAACCAAAATAAACAACGAAATTGCTGGTGCCAAACAGCAAATAGCCGGACTTGAACGACAATGGGAACAGCTAAAAAGCAAAAAGGAAATGTTGTACCGGGAAAAACTCGAAGTCACGGCCAAAGTTACCGAGCTAAAACGGTCTTTGAGCGAGAACCAGGAAACCCTGGCTCAGTTGGAAAAGGAATTCAAAGCCCATGAGGAAAGGTTGAAGCGGGAAACGGTCCTTCACCAGGAATTATTGCAGCAAAACCGTTGTTTAATGGACGAAAAAAATAACATTCTCTCCCGCCGGAAAGTCTTAATAGAAATGGAGAGGGATGGGCAGGGATATGCACAAGGTGTCCGGGAACTGCTGCAGGCCAGTCACCATCATCAGCTCAAAGGAATTTTAGGCACCGTCGCCCAGCTTATTATTGTTCCCAAGGCCTATGAAACAGCCATAGAAGAGGTTTTGGGCGGTTCACTGCAGTTTATTGTTACCGAGGACGACCAGTGTGCCCAGGAGGCTATTCACTACCTGAAAAACAAAGATAAGGGCCGGGCTACTTTCCTGCCTTTAAATACAATTAAAGGGAGTAAACCCAATGACCTCTTGCCTCAGGGAAAAGGCATCATCGGCCGCGCCAGTGAACTGGTAAGTTTTGATAAAAAATTTGCCGGTATCATCGAGTACCTCTTAGGCCGGGTCTTTGTCGTGGAGGATTTACCTACTGCCGTTAAAAAGGCTAAAGAAACGGGCTTTAAATACCGGATGGTTACTTTAGACGGACAATTAGTGAATGCAGGCGGGTCTTTAACGGGAGGAAGTGTTAAAGCCAACCAGACTGGAATCTTAAGCCGTAAGCGCCATATCGAGGAACTGGCCGGTAAGGCAGCGGTATTGGAAGATAAAATAACCCTTGGTCAAGAGCAGGAAGGGAAAAAGGAAAAATTACTCCAGTCCCTGCAGGTTGATATCGAGGGCTGTAAACAAAGAATGCAGGAGTGTTCTTTGAAAGATGTAGAATTAAAGAACAGTTTGGCCCGCTGGGAAGGCGAAATTCAACGCCTTGCACGGGAGTTGGAAAGCTTAAAGTGGCAGCATGAGGAAACTCAGGAAGAAACAGTACAACTGCAAAAGAAGATACTGTCCCTGGAGGAAGAGAAAGGAATTCTGCGCGAAAAAACAGCAGTGTATCAGGCAAAAATCCAGGAGCTTCAGGAGAGAATCAAAAACACCCAGCAGGAACAGCTCAGCAAAAATGAACAGTTGTCCCGGTTAAGGGTACAGGTAGCCACTTGGGAAGAAAAATTGTCGGCCCACCAGAAAGAAGAGCAGCAGTACATACAACAGCTAAGGAATCTGGAAGAGCAGAAAGCCGGGAAAGAACAGGAATTGACTTTCCTGAAGGAAAAAAGACAGGAACTGCTGAACACCCAGCGTACTCTGGAAGAAGAACAGGGCAAAGTACAGGTCGCCCTAAAAGAACTGGAGATGAAACTTTCCGCTTTAAGAATTGAAAAACAAAACATCCAGGATATTTTGCTGGAGGTTGGGCAAGAACTTAAACAACTGCAGAGTAAGCTTAAGGAAAAAGAAGACAAAATCCACCAATGGCAGGTGCAGCAATCCAAAATAGAGACAGCCCTGGAGGCGGCGGTGAGACGCTTGACGGAACAGTTTTCCCTGGAATTTCACCAGGCTAAGCATAAAGGCGCCCAGATCCAGGAACGCCGGAAAACCCTGCAGCGCATCAATGAACTCAAAGAAGAAATTAATGCCCTGGGCAGCGTTAACCTGGCGGCTATTGAAGAATATGCCCGTTTAAAAGAACGCTTGGAATTTCTTACACACCAGGTTCGGGATATGCTGGAAGCCAAAGAACGCCTGGAGCAGGTTATCCGGGAAATGGACCAGATCATGACCAGGAAATTCAAGGAGACCTTTGTCCAGGTAGATACGGCTTTCCAGGAGGTTTTTCGCCAGCTCTTCGGGGGAGGCCGTGCGCAGCTCATCTTAAATTCCCCCGAGAATATCCTGGAAACCGGGGTGGAGATTATCGCCCAGCCCCCCGGGAAAAAGACCCAGTCTTTATCCCTCTTATCCGGGGGAGAACGGGCCCTTACAGCCATTGCCCTCCTATTGGCCATTTTGAAGGTTAAACCAAGTCCCTTCTGCGTGCTGGATGAAATTGAAGCCGCGCTGGATGAAGCCAACGTAGCGCGTTTTGCCCAATTCCTCCGGGAATTCGCCGAGACAACACAGTTCATATTGATATCCCACCGCAAAGGAACCATGGAAGTGGCCGATGTTCTTTACGGTGTTACCATGGAAGAAACCGGGGTCTCCCGTTTATTATCGGTAAAACTTGCAGATGTGAGAAGAGAAGCCAGTTAATAGGGAGGAGGTTTTCTCTCTATTCTTTTTTAGCGCCTTAGCTATGCTTTTTACTAAGGGTAAAGTAGTAAGACAAACCGGGATAAGGAAAGATAACTATTAGACTAATACAGGAGGACGGGAATAATGGGATTTTTTAGCAAACTGAAAGAAAGCCTGGTAAAAACCAAGGAAGCTTTTGTGGAAAAGGTTACCCAAGTGGTTACCGGAAGAAAGCCTATTGATGAGGAACTCTTTGATGAGCTGGAAGAAGCCCTGATCCAGGCTGATGTAGGGGTGACTACCTCCCTGAAACTGGTGGAAACCTTACGTAAAAAAGCCAAGGAAAACAAACTGGAGGAAGCACACCAATTAAGAGACCTCCTGGAAGAAGAGATCACCCGCATGCTGGAAGAGGGTGAGCACACCCTCAACATACAAAAAGGAAGGATTAATGTCATTTTAATCGTGGGTGTCAATGGCGTAGGCAAAACCACTTCCATCGGCAAACTCAGCCATAAACTGAAACTGGACGGCTACAAAGTACTGGTGGCCGCCGGGGATACCTTTAGGGCGGCGGCCATTGACCAGCTGGAAGTCTGGTGCCAGCGGGCCGGGGTAGACATTATTCACCAGAAAGAGGGCTCAGACCCAGCTGCCGTGGTTTACGACGGGATCCAGGCGGCCAGGTCACGGAAAGCCGATGTGCTGGTTATTGATACGGCAGGACGTTTGCAGAATAAGACTAATCTCATGGAGGAACTGCGCAAGATACGGCGTGTGGTGGAACGGGAGATTCCTGACGGTCCCCACGAAGTGCTCCTGGTCCTGGATGCCACTACGGGACAGAATGCCTTATCCCAGGCCAGGATTTTCGGTGAGGTGGTGCAGGTTAGCGGGGTCATCCTGACCAAACTGGACGGCACAGCCAAAGGCGGAGTCATTTTAGGCATTCAGAACGAATATAAATTTCCCGTGAAATTCATCGGTGTGGGAGAAAAGATGGAGGATTTACGGGATTTTGAACCCCAGGCCTTTGCCCAAGCGCTATTTGGTAAGAGTGAGGAGGAAGAATAATGTTGAAAGTGGATTTAGCCGTTATCGGCGGGACCGGTGTGTATAAAGCGGATATGCTGGAACAGGTAAAAGATGTGGAGGTAGAAACTCCTTATGGTAAGGTGAATCTCATTGCCGGCTTTTATAAAGGGAGAAGTGTGGCCTTTCTGGCGCGCCACGGCAAAGGCCATTCCGTACCGCCTCATCTGGTGAATTACAGGGCTAATATCATGGCCCTGAAAAAGCTGGGAGCCAAGAGGGTTATTGCCACGGCAGCAGTAGGTTCCCTCAATGAAAAGATGGGTCCTAAGGATTTTGTGATCGTAGATCAGTTTTTGGATTTTACGAAAAGCCGGCCGCAAACTTTTTTTGAGGGGGGACCCCAGGGTGTTTTACATGTGGACGTTACCGACCCCTATTGCCGGGAAGTCCGTCAATTTCTCCTGCAAAAAGCCCGGGAGTTAAATTTCAGGGTCCATGACGGGGGCTCGTATGTCTGTACGGAAGGACCCCGTTTCGAAACGCCGGCAGAAATTAAAATGTTTAAAGTGCTCGGTGGTGACCTGGTAGGCATGACCAGTGTTCCGGAAGTGGTGTTGGCCCGGGAGGCCGGTTTATGTTATGCCACGGTGGCTATGGTGACGAATTTCGCTGCCGGTATTTCGCCAGATCCTTTAACCCATGGTGAGGTCCTGCAGGTCATGGATGAACTAAGTGCCAATATCTCACAGCTGATTATGACCGTGCTGGCAACCATTCCCCTGGAAGGAAACTGCACATGCGGCAAGGGACCGGGCGAAGCGGGAAAGTTTTAGGGAGGATGATGACGTGAAGTCTGTGGAATGGAAGGACCAGGTCTTGCATCTTATTGACCAGACCCTTTTACCCGCTGAACTAAAAATAGTGGAATGCCATACCTACCAGGAAGTGGCCGACAGCATTAAAACCATGAAAGTAAGAGGCGCCCCTGCTATCGGTGTGGCGGCGGCGTACGGTCTGGCCTTAGCGGCTATACACTTTGCGGGTACGGAAACCGGGAAAATGATAGAAGAATTGAGGAGGGCCAAAGAAGTTCTGGCCCGGACCAGGCCCACGGCGGTTAATCTTTTCTGGGCGCTTGAGCGGATGGAAAGGGTTTGGCAAGCATACCGGGATAAAGATGTAAAGACCTTAAAAGCAGTCCTGGAAAATGAGGCCCGGGCCATTGACGAGGAAGACCAGGCCATGAACAGGCGAATGGGGGCTTTTGGCAATGACCTCATTCCCCCCAAAGCCCGTATCTTAACCCACTGTAATGCCGGAGCCCTGGCAACAGCAGGTTACGGTACGGCTTTAGGGGTCATCAGGGCCGCGCAAGAAGCAGGTAAAGAGGTACAGGTTTATGCCGATGAAACCCGGCCTCTCTTGCAGGGAGCCAGGCTCACGGCCTGGGAGTTAATGCAGGATAATATTCCCGTTACCCTGATCACGGACAGTATGGCCGGGTATTTGATGCAGCAGGACAAAATAGATTTAGTCATCGTTGGAGCAGACCGCATTACAGCCAACGGGGACGTAGCCAACAAAATCGGTACATACAGCCTGGCTGTCCTGGCCAATTATCACAAGATACCTTTTTACGTGGCAGCTCCTCTTTCCACCATCGATATGGATTTACGGACAGGTAGAGAGATCCCGATAGAGGAGCGGCACCATGATGAGATCAGACGTTTGGGCAATTTCCAGCTGGCACCCAAGGATGTGAAGGTTTATAATCCAGCTTTTGATGTTACACCATCCTCCCTCATTGAAGCTATTATTACAGACCAGGGAATTGTGAAGGCACCCTATGAAGAAAACCTGGCTAAGCTGTTTAAGGGGGCAGGTAAGTGAACTGGAGAGTTTATAAAGAAGAACTCATACATACCGGCAAAGAGCTGGTAGACCTGGGACTGGTAGCAGCCACCTGGGGAAACATCAGTATCCGTTTGCCGAAAAATCAAGGGGTAATCATCACCCCCAGCGGCATGGATTATTACAATATCAACCCGGAAGACCTGGTAGTCTTAGACCTTCAGGGAAAGGTGCTGGAGGGGGAGCGTAAACCTTCCAGTGAAAAACTCCTGCACCTTACTATTTACCGGCATCGTCCCGATGTCCAGGCCGTTGTCCATACCCACAGCCCCTATGCCACGGCTTATGCCGTAGTGAGAAAGCCCATTCCCGCCCTGGTGGAAGACCTGGTCCAGATTGTGGGCGGGGACGTTGATGTAGCCCTTTATGCCAGCCCGGGGACCCAGGAACTGGCCGATCATGCCGTTAACGCTCTGGCCGGCAAAATGGGCGTTTTACTGGCCAATCATGGGGTCATCGGTGTGGGCAGGGATATCACCGAAGCTTTAAGGGTATGCCAGTTAATTGAAAAGACGGCCCAGATAGGCATCATGGCCAAAATGCTGGGAGAACCTGTTCTTTTGAGTGACGATGAGAAAAGAATCATGCGCCAGGCTTATTTATTTCACTACGGACAAAAGGAGGAGAAGTAAATGACCGGGTTGTTAATTAAGAATGCCTTAATACTGCCTATGAATAAGGAAACAACGTGGTTTCAAGGTGATATTTACGTTGAGGGAAACTCAATCAAAGAGGTCGGTAAAGAGCTTTCGCCGGACACACCCAATATTACTATCCTGGATGGGCAGGATACAGTAGTGCTGCCGGGGTTTGTTAATTGTCATACCCATGCGGCCATGACTTTGCTCAGGAGTTATGGGGACGATATGCCCCTGATGGTCTGGCTCTCCCAGCGCATCTGGCCCCGGGAAGCCCATCTTACGGAGGAAGACATTTACTGGGGTACTATGCTCTCCATCCTGGAAATGATTAAATCAGGCACCACTTGTTTTGCCGATATGTACTTTTATATGGATCAGGTGGCCCAGGCTGTGGAAGAGACGGGTATCCGGGCTTCTCTTTCCCGGGGAATGATTGGTCTTGGTGATAAGGCGGAATTAGCTTTGCGGGAAAGTGAAGAGTTTGTACAAAAGTGGCATGGCAAGGCCCAGGGGCGAATCACCTGTTTGCTGGGTCCCCACGCCCCTTATACCTGCCCGCCTGAATACCTGAAACAGGTAATGGCACTGGCCGACAGGCTGGGGGTGGGGTTACATATTCATTTAGCTGAAACACGTACGGAAGTGGAAGATATCCAAAAACAGTACGGTATGACCCCCGTAAAGCTCATGGATTCCTTAGGCTTGTTTACAGGCCGCCATGTTTTAGCCGCTCACTGCGTGCACCTGACCCCGGAAGAGCGGGCCGTCTTAATCAAACACCAGGTTGGGATTGCCCATAACCCCGAAAGCAATATGAAACTGGCCAGTGGTGTGGCTCCCATCCCGGAGCTGGTCAAGGAAGGAGCCCGTGTAGGACTGGGCACCGATGGTGCTGCCAGCAACAATAACCTGGATCTCCTGGAAGAAATGAGAACCTGTGCCCTCCTGCATAAAGTAACAACCCAGGATCCCACTGTGCTTCCTGCCTATCAGGTTCTGGAGATGGCTACAAAGAATGGCGCCGAAGTTCTGGGCCTGGAAAAAGTGGGTCTGATTGCGCCAGGTCAGAAAGCTGACCTGATTATGGTGGATCTACATAAACCCCACCTAACCCCCCTCCATGATCCCGTGGCCAATCTGGTTTATGCCGCCCAGTCTTCGGATGTAAAAAATGTCATTATCGACGGCAAGCTTGTCATGAAGGACCGTCACATGGTAACCATGGATGAAGAAAGGGTCATTTATGAAGCCAGGAAACGCGGGCAGGACCTGGTGACCAGACAATAAATGCGTGATAAAGACCTGCATATTTTGCAGGTTTTTTTGTAGCTTTTTGCGATGTTTCAGAAGCCAAACATGACAAGGGTTAGAAACCATAGAAAAAAGAAACGTAAGCGTAAAGGTAAGCGTAAAAATGTTGACAGTAATGCAGTAAAAGTGTAGAATAAAGCCTGTTAAGTAAATATCCTTAACAGCATGGGTGGTGGGAGTTGTGCAGGATATCGCCCGGCGATCTTTATTGTTTGATTTCTATGGTCAACTATTAACAAAAAAACAGCAGGAAATATATGACCTTTATTTCCAGCAAGACTTGTCCCTGGGGGAAATTGCGGAACTGCACAGGGTTTCCCGGCAGGCCATCTATGATCTCTTAAGAAGAACGGAAGAGACCCTGGAAGAGTATGAAAATAAACTGGGACTGGTGAGAAAACACAACGATAACACGGAAATATTGAAACAGGTGGAGGAAAGATTAGAAAACATCCAGGAAAAATACGGGGCTCACGAAATAAGGGAAGTGTATACCCTTTTAAAAAAAATGGCCGAAGCATAAAAAGGTGGTGAGACATGTGGCTTTCGAAGGTTTAGCGGAAAAACTCCAGGGGATTTTTAAAAATTTACGCGGCAAGGGTAAGATCTCGGAAAAAGACGTTACCGAAGCCATGCGGGAAATACGAATGGCTCTTTTGGAGGCAGATGTCAACTATAAAGTTGTTAAAGATTTCGTAAACAGAGTTAAGGAAAGAGCTGTGGGTGTGGAGGTTCTGGAAAGCCTTACGCCGGGACAGCAGGTCATCAAAGTAGTCCATGATGAAATGACCCAGTTGATGGGTGGTACCCAGAGTAAGATAAATTTGGCTTCCAAACCTCCGACTATCGTTATGATGGTGGGCTTGCAGGGTTCCGGCAAAACCACTTCCAGCGGTAAACTGGCCAGGCTCTTTAAAAAACAAGGGCGGCGTCCTTTGCTGGTGGCCTGTGACATTTACCGGCCCGCGGCCATTAAGCAGCTGCAGGTTTTAGGTGAGCAGCAGGAGATTCCCGTTTTTTTCATGGGGGATAAACAAAATCCCGTGGATATTGCCAAGGCAGCCAGGGCTTATGCGGAAAACCAGGGCCATGACCTGATGATCGTGGATACGGCAGGCCGTCTCCATATTGACGATGCCTTGATGTCTGAACTGGAAAACATCAAAGCCAATATCCGGCCCCATGAGATACTGCTTGTGGTTGATGCCATGACCGGACAGGATGCCGTCAACGTGGCTGAAACCTTTAATGCAAGGCTAGGTTTAGACGGCGTTATACTCACCAAACTTGATGGAGATACCCGGGGGGGAGCTGCCCTTTCTGTAAAAGCAGTGACGGGGAAACCTATTAAATTCGTGGGTATGGGTGAAAAGCTTGATGCCCTGGAACCCTTCTATCCCGACAGGATGGCCTCCCGGATTTTAGGCATGGGTGATGTTTTAACCCTCATAGAGAAAGCCCAGGCTAATTTTGACGCCAAAAAAGCTGAGGAATTAGAACGTAAATTACGTAAGGCCGAATTTACCCTGGAAGATTTCCTGGATCAGATCCAGCAGATGAAATCCATGGGACCCCTTAGTGAATTGATGGGGATGCTGCCGGGTATGGGGCAGATGAAAGCCTTGAAGGGCATGGAGATTAGTGAAAAAGACGTAAAACATACGGAGGCCATCATTCGTTCCATGACCAGGGAGGAAAGAAGGCACCCGGAAATTATTAACGGCAGCAGGAGAAAACGTATTGCCCTGGGGAGCGGGACATCCGTACAGGAAGTGAATAAACTGCTCAAACAGTTTGACCAGGCCCAGAAAATGATGAAGCAGATTGCGCAAATGCAGCAGGGGGCCAAAAGTGGAAAAAAAGGTGGCTTCAAACTGCCTTTCTTTAAATAATTTTTTATTTTGTCAAGGAGGTGATATTCATGGCAACAAGAATTAGGCTGAGACGTATGGGCGCCAAAAAAGCTCCTTTTTATCGCCTGGTAGTCGCTGATTCCCGCTCTCCTCGTGATGGGCGTTTTATTGAGGAAATTGGTTATTATGATCCCACCAAGAATCCGGCGGTCATCGAAATTAATGAGGAAAAGGCACTTAAGTGGTTAAAAACCGGTGCGCAGCCTTCCGAAACTGCTAGAGCATTACTGAACAAAGCCGGTGTATTAAATAAGCTGGGTGAATAACACCCATGCTTGGGGGTAGGGCATATGGAAGAATTAGTAAAAACATTAGCTCAGGCCCTTGTTGACCGGCCGGAAGCCGTAACTGTGACGAGACGCGAGGATGGTGAAACTGTCATCATTGAGCTGCGCGTAGCGCCCACAGATATGGGTAAGGTCATTGGTAAACAGGGCCGGATCGCTAAAGCCATACGGACTGTAGTTAAGGCAGCCGCGGTACGCGAGGAAAACAAGAAAGTGATTGTAGACATAGTGGAGTAAGGGGGGCCATCCTGGCCTCTCTTTCCTTAGTTTATGAGTT
>JAIHAN010000037.1 GCA_020054815.1 Peptococcaceae bacterium
CCTCCACCTTCTGGACAGTGGCCTCACCCACGCCCCGGCGGGGCACATTAATGATGCGGCGCAGACTGATACTGTCACTGGGATTGGCCAGCAATTTTAAATAGGCCAGGATGTCTTTAATTTCTTTACGCTCGTAGAATTTCAGGCCGCCTACGATTTTATAGGGTATACCGGCCCGGAGAAACCATTCTTCCAGTACACGGGATTGGGCGTTGGTCCGCATTAACACGGCACAATCCTGGTAGCGGTAATGGCCCTGGGTGAATTCTCTGATGCGCTCTGCCACATACCGGGCCTCGTCCTGTTCATTCTGGGCCCGGTAGAGGACAAGCCGTTCACCCTGGGGATTTTCCGTCCAGAGGCTCTTTTTCTTTCTTCCTACATTATTTTTGATGACCTGGTTGGCAGCAGCCAAAATGCTCTGGGTGGACCGGTAATTTTGCTCTAATTTAATGACTTTGGCCTGGGGGTAATCCCGCTCAAATTCCAAAATGTTTCTGATATCGGCCTGGCGGAAACCGTAGATGGACTGGTCATCATCGCCAACCACACAAAGGTTTTTGTATTTCCGGGCCAAAAGATTCACCAGCACATACTGGGCATGGTTGGTGTCCTGGTATTCATCCACCATAATGTAACGGAACCGTTCCTGGTACTTTTTGAGCACCTCAGGGTGTTTTTCGAAGACCTGGACCGTCAGCATGATAAGGTCATCAAAATCCAGGGCGTTGTTTTCTTTCAGGCGTTTCTGGTAAATTTCATAGACCTGGGCAGCCTTATCCTCCAAAAAGTCTCCGGCCAGGAGTTTCGCATCTTGGGTATTTTTGAGCTCATTCTTAAACTTACTGATGAGATGGGACATGGTACGGGGCGCGAATTTTTTCTCATCCAGGTTGAGTTCTTTGAGCACCCCTTTGATGACCTGCTGCTGGTCCTGGGTATCATAAATGACAAAATCAGAAGTATATCCCAGAGCCGTAATCTCCCGGCGCAGGATACGCACACAGGCCGCATGAAAAGTCATCACCCACATTTCCCTGCTGGTAGCGCCAAGTACCCCTTCCAGGCGGGTCCTCATTTCCTCGGCGGCTTTGTTCGTAAAGGTAATGGCCAGGATAGAGCGGGCACTGATCCCCAGAGTACCGATAAGTTGTTTAATCCGGAGAGGCAGTAAACCTGCCTTCCGGTTTTTTTCTTGTTTCAGCCAGTCCTCCATCATCCGCAGATCCTGTTCCGTCATATCCGCCGGGGGCTCTGGTTTGGGGTTGTGTTTGGGACCGAAAAGCAACAGGTGTAAGACCCGGTAAACCATAGCCGTTGTTTTACCGGAACCGGCCCCGGCCAGGCAAAGAACAGGTCCTTCTCCCGTTTCTACTGCTTTATACTGTTCCGGGTTGAGACGCCGGAACAGGTGGTTTCTTATCTCTTCTCTTAATCTCCAGTACTCCTCAAGCATATTGTTTGGCAAAACCACCGGATGTCCTCCCTTTAAATGTCTAATCTTTACATACAGTTATTGTACCATATTCGGTTTATCCTGCCGGAAAAATCGTATTTTTTGCTAACCCAGTGACAGGCACCAAATGATTTGTCTCCGCTTATTATAATAGATAGAAAAATACCTGTAAAAAGTTTTTCTTTTAAAATTTTTAGCTGGAATGTATAACTAAACCCTTTCCCGGCAATAATTTATAATGAACAACTCCTCTTATCTCCTCCACTCTATAGGTTCAAGGAAGATTTCCCTTGAACCTACTTTTTTTAGAGCTAGGGTATAACATTAGCGCTTCCGTTTTAGCGGAAGCGCTAATGTTTAATCATCGCCAAAAAAGTTAAAGTCGAACCCTGTTTTTTTCTTGCCCATGCCATCGGCATCAATATCCCTAACGGCCTCAAAGGCCCTGTGGGGGTTGCGACCCAGCCCAAAATCCTGGCCCAGTTCAAATTTGGCGTTTCCTAATTTTCTATGCTGTCCCCTGGACTTAGTGCCGGCTTTTTCTCCTGTCACTTCACTGGTAATACCCTGCTCACGGATATCTTCGATGTCCACTGCCCCTGTCATTCTTTGCTCGTTTCTTTTCGTTGTATATGTTACGCCATTACCCAAATCATAAACTCTACTCTCGTTCAAAAGCAAACACCTCCTTTTACTCTTAGTATGAGGGTAAAAAGAGGTGTTTATACCCGGTTATTTTTCTTTGTGTCTCCGCGCAAGTTCCTGCCAGATATCCTCTAAATCAATTTCTTTTTCCCGCAAAAGGACAAGGAGATGATACAGGAGGTCTGCCGTTTCGTAAATTATTTCCTCCCGTTTGCCGCCTTTGGCGGCGATCACTACTTCCGTGGTTTCCTCTCCCACTTTTTTCAGGATTTTATCAATCCCCTTGGTAAAAAGATAGGTGGTATAGGAATCGGGCGGAAGGGTTTCTTTTCTTTGTTTAACGAGTTCCTCCAGCCAGGATAAAAGAGCCCAGTCCGGTGAGACAGCATCTTCTTTGACCAGCAGAGGCCTGGTAAAACAGGAAAAGGTTCCTTCATGACAGGCCGCACCGGTCTGGTGCACCTGAACCAGGAGGGTATCGCCGTCACAATCATAAAAGATACCCGCCACCTGCTGGATATGACCGGAGGTCTCACCTTTGGCCCAGAGGGACTGGCGGCTGCGGCTGTAAAACCAGGTTCGTCCTTCGCTGAGGGTTTTTTCCAGGGCCTCCCGGTTCATGTAGGCTACCATTAAAACGGTCCCTGTTTTCACATCCTGGACCACGGCAGGAATCAAGCCTTTATCATCAAACTTTAAAGAAGCAATAGTTTCCGGGGTTATCTTCATAACCGCACGACAACCCCCTTCGTGTTAAGATAGTTTTTAACTTCAGCTATTGTTTTTTCACCAAAATGGAAGATGGAAGCGGCCAAGAGGCCATCGGCCTGGCCCAAAATAGCTCCTTCATAAAGATGCTCCACAGTTCCCACACCGCCTGAGGCAATAACGGGCACAGACACAGCCTCACTTACCGCCCTGGTGAGTTCCAGGTCATAGCCCTCTTTGGTACCGTCCCGATCCATACTGGTGAGGAGTATTTCACCCGCGCCCAATTCTTCTACTTTTTTGGCCCAGGTAATCACATCCAGGCCTGTGGGGGTACGTCCACCATGAATGTAAACCTCCCACCTGCCCTCAGCAACCTTGCGGGCATCGATAGCCACCACCACACACTGACTGCCAAAATGATAAGCTCCTTCACTGATGACCCCGGGATTCTGGACGGCAGCGGTATTAAGAGCCACTTTGTCGGCTCCCGCCTGCAGTATCTTTCGCATATCCTGGACAGAGCGGATTCCCCCGCCCACGGTAAAGGGAATAAAGACCTTTTCGGCAACCCGCGAAACTACATCCAGGATGATATTCCTGTGTTCGCTGGAGGCGGTGATATCGAGAAAAACTAACTCATCAGCCCCTGCCCTGTCATAATAAGCGGCTAATTCCACAGGGTCTCCGGCGTCTTTCAGTTCCAAGAATTTTGTACCTTTCACCACCCTGCCCTTGTCCACATCTAAGCAGGGTATGATTCTTTTTGCCAGCATAACAAATTAATCCTCCATAATCTCCAGGGCTTCCTTCAGGCTGATGGTCCCGTTATAAAGGGCCTTGCCCATGATGACACCCTCTACGCCAAAAGGTTTTAGAGACTTAAGGTTACGCAGGTCATCCAGGGAAGAAACCCCGCCGGAAGCAATAACCTTAAGACCGCTGGTCTGGGCCAGGCGTTTTGTTGCCTCTATATTAGGACCACGCAAAGTCCCGTCCCGGCGCGTGTCCGTAAAAACAACCCGTTTGATGCCCAGCTTGGCAATTTCCAGGGCTAAAGCTTCTACTGTCATTTCCACCGTTGATTCCCAGCCTTCAATGGCTACTAAACCATCTCTTCCGTCAATTCCTACCAGAATGCTGTCGCCAAATTCCTTGCTGCACTGGCAAACCAACTCCGGTGAAAGGATGGCGGCAGTGCCGAGAATAACCCTGTCCACACCTGCATCCAGGACTTTCTTCACAGTTTCCAGGGAACGTATTCCTCCACCTAATTGAATAGGAATCCGTACCGCTTCCGCCATCTGTTTAACAATTTCCAGATTTTGTGGTGTTCCCGTAAAAGCGCCATCCAGATCAACCACATGCAGTCTCCGGGCTCCCTGCTCCTCCCAGAGCCGGGCCATTTCCACCGGTTCATCCGAATAGATGGTTTCTGTGCCTTTTTGTCCCTGGACTAGACGTACACAGCGGCCGTCCCTTAAATCAATCGCCGGGATTACCAACATGACTTACCAACTCCCCAAAATTTTTCAGTATCTTTAGTCCGATCTGGCTGCTTTTTTCAGGGTGAAATTGTATACCCATGATGTTATTAAAACACACAATGGCAGGAAATTCTATACCATAAAATGAAGTTGCTGCCACATGGGAAGAATTATACTCCGCTCCACAATAAGAATGGACAAAGTAAACATAGCTGTTATCCGGAACACCGGTCAAAAGAGGATGGCTTCTTTCTATCTTCAGGGTATTCCAGCCCATATGAGGAACCTTTAACCCTTTGGGAAAGCGGACAACTTTTCCTTTAATGAAACCTAAACCCTGATGCTTCCCGTATTCCTCCCCTTCTTCAAATAGCAGCTGCATCCCCAGACATATCCCCAGGAAAGGGGTTCCTCTCTGCACCACCTCAGCAATCACAGGCAGGAGACCCAAGTCCTTTAAATTTTCCATCCCCTTAGGAAAGGCTCCTACACCGGGCAGAACTACTGCCCGGGCCTCCAGGATCTCGTGACGCTCCCGGGTAATCAAAGGTTCTAATCCGGCAGCTTTCAAACCCTGGGCCACACTAGCCAGGTTACCCAACCCGTAATCGATCACCGCTGTCTTCATTTTATAAAACCCCCTTAGCCGAAGGGATTTCCTCTCCTACCAGGCGGGTTGCCTCTTTTAGAATCCTGCCTGTCCCTTTAAAGACAGCCTCCGCCAGGTGGTGAGAATTCTTTCCTGCTAGTTGCCTGAGATGAAGGGTAATCCTGGCTTCCTGCACAAAAGCCCGCCAGAACTCTTCTATTAATTGACAGTCAAACTGCCCGATTTTCTCGGTAGGAAAGGCAATCTCGGGGTAAAACCCGGGACGCCCACTGATGTCTACAGCACAAAGGACCAGGGACTCATCCATGGGTAAGGCCAAGGAGGCATAACGGGCTATACCTTTTTTGTCCCCCAGGGCCTGGAAAAAAGCCTTCCCCAGGCAGATTCCTATATCTTCTACAGTATGATGGTCATCAATAAAAAGATCGCCTTTAGCCTCCAGGCTAACATTAAACCCGCTGTGCCTGACAAAAGAGTCCAGCATATGGTCGAAAAACCCAATACCGCTCTCGCCCTTAAAAAGGCCCTGTCCCTCCAGGGTTAATTCCAGTTTGATTTTTGTCTCTTTAGTACTTCGCTCCACAAAACCGCGTCGTAAACTCATAACCCATCCTCCTCAAGGCGAACGCCTATGGCCCTGCCATGGGCCGTCAAACCTTCTATCTCCGCCAGGTGCATAATAGATCGGGCAGCCATGGTAAAACCTTTCGCCGTATAGCTGATAATACTGGAGCGTTTACAAAAATCTTCTACCCCCAGGGGCGAAGCATAGCGGGCTGTTCCACCTGTAGGCAGGACATGGCTGGGACCTGCCCAGTAATCCCCCAAAGGCTCCGGTGAATAGGGACCTAAGAAGACGGCCCCTGCATGTTTTATTTTGGCAAGATGTGGCCAGGGATCGGCTAAGAGCAGTTCCAGATGTTCGGGGGCGATAAAGTTGGACACAGCAAAGGCTTCTTCCAAGTCCTCAACAAGAATAATGGCTCCGAAACTCGTTAAGGCCTCCCGGGCCACATTCTCCCGCGGCAGTGATCTTAACTGTTTCTCTACTTCTTCCCGCACCTTACTGGCCCAGTTACCATCATTGGTGACAAGAAAAGCCCGGGCCCTTTTGTCATGTTCTGCCTGGGAAAGAAGGTCCGCTGCCGCATATTCGGGAGCCACACTCCCATCCCCAATAACCAGAATTTCACTGGGACCCGCCAGCATATCAATACCTACTTGACCGTATACGAGTTTCTTAGCCATGGTCACATAGATGTTGCCTGGCCCCACAATCTTATCCACAGGGCGGATACTCTCCGTACCGTAGGCCAGGGCGGCCACAGCCTGGGCGCCGCCTACCCGGTATATTTCCCCTACACCGGCTTCGTGTGCTGCTACCAGGGTAGGGGCTGGGATAGTGCCATCCTTCCCTGGCGGTGTTACCATTACAATCTCCGGGACACCTGCCACCACAGCGGGCAGACTGGTCATTAATACCGAGGAAGGATAGTTGGCTGTCCCTCCCGGCACGTAAAGACCGACTCTCTTTAATGGCCGGTAAACTTGCCCTACCAGCGAACCCCTTTCATCCTGCACAAACCAGTCCTTTTGCTTTTGCAGGGTGTGAAAACTTATGATGTTCTCTTTGGCCTGCCGCAAAGAGTGAAGAAACTGGGTATCAACCTTGTCGTAAGCTTCTTGTATTTCTTCTTTCCTAACCCTCAAGCTGTCTTTTGTTAGACGGCAGCCGTCAAAACGTTCTGTGTAGCGAAGAAGGGCCTCATCTCCGTTCTTCACGACCTCACTTAGTATTTCCGCCACCTGGGCTTGTACGCTTAAGTCCTCCAAAGCCGCAGGTTTAATTCTTTCTGCAGCTTCTTTTTCCGGCCAACGATAAATGGGCAGCATCAAGGGCTCCCCCCTTCCTGCTGTAATATTTCCTTCATTCTACTGACAATCTGATTAATTGCTTCTGATTTCAGGCGGTAACTGGCCCTGTTCACCACGAGACGGGCCGTAGCCGAGCCGATTTCCTCCAGGGGGACAAGATTGTTTTCCTTCAAGGTTTTTCCGGTGGAAACAATATCAATGATAAGTTCGGCCAGACCCACTCTGGGGGCTAATTCTATATTGCCGTGGAGTTTGATGATCTCGGCATGGAGACCTTTCCGTTTGACAAATTCTTTGGCGATAGTAGGAAACTTGGTGGCTATCCTGAGCCCCGCTTTCCACTGGTATTCACCGTCTGGAGACAGCACACTGCGGGGAGCGGCCACCACAAAACGACAGTAGCCATACTTTAAATCCACCAATTCATAGAGATTCTTACCTGCTTCCATAATGCTGTCCTTACCCACAATACCTAAATCTGCCGCACCGTATTCCACATAGGTGGGTATATCCGTGGGCCGACAGATGATAAAGCTGGTTTGGTTTTTTTCATCGGTAAAGACTAAAGTCCGGGCCTCATCGGAAAAGTGAGCACAGTTGAAACCGCACTGGCTTAATAGCTTAATACTGGGTGCGAAGAGTTTTCCCTTGGGCAGCGCGATGGTCAGTTTAGTCTCCATAGTAAGTCACCCCTCCTAACCAGACAAGTTGGGCCTCTTTTTCCCTAGAAAGCAGTTTTGCTTCTTGTTCCGTGATTCTTCTCAATTCCGCAATGACTTTCTTGCCCTCCACCCGTAAGGCTTGAGCCTTTTTAAGGACGAGACCTGGTTCTTCCCCCGCTACCAGAAACAGCTCACTCTTTTTTTCTTTCTGGGCCAGGCTGAGAAGAAGGCGATCAACCCCCAGGGCAAAGCCGGTAGCCGGGTAGGAATGACCAAAACGGTGGAGAAGATGATCATAGCGACCGCCGCCACCGATGGGATAACCGATTCCTGCAGTATAAACCTCAAAAACCATCCCTGTGTAATACTCTTGAGCCCGTAAAGTACTTAAATCCACCTGGATATATGATTCATAGCCGTATAGACCTATAAGCTGTACAATTTGCTGGAGGTCCCCCAGGGCTGTGAGAATTTCCCCGGGTAAAGATGAGTTTTCCAAGGGCAAGTTGTGAATATCCAGCGGGCGAGTCAATAAATCAACAACCGCTTTCCATTTCTCCTCAGCCAATCCGGCTTTCCCCAAAAGCTCACTTAAGCCGACAAAGTCCTTTTCCAGCACGAGATGGCGGACTGCTCTAAGCTGGTTCTCCTCACAGGTTAAACTTTGTAATAATCCCTGCAGTACACCCATATGACCGATACTTACGGTAAAACGCTCTAAACCTTGAGCTTTCAGTGTTTCTATAGCTAAGGCCAGAATTTCACCGTCCGCCTCCGGGCCCTCCTGTCCGATGAGTTCGGCGCCTGCCTGGCTGAATTCCCGCTGCCTGCCTGTCTGCACATCTTCATACCTGAATACTTCTGCACCATACATCAGGCGCCAGGGGGGAGACCCCTCGATCTTGCTGCTTACCACCCGGGCTATGGGTGTAGTCAGCTCCGGTCGCAAGGCCAGGATACTGCCATCCCTGTCAATCAGTTTATATAACTGGTCCTGAGTCAACCCCTCCTCCCCCTGGACCAGGGTCTGGTAGTACTCTAAAAGTGGGGTAGCGATTTCCGTATATCCCCAGGTGGCCATGGTTTGCAGCAATTCGTTGGTGAGAGCCCTTCTCCTTTCAGCCTCACCAGGCAGCCAATCGCGCATCCCTACCGGTATATTCCAGGTTTTTTTTGGGTACATTAGCCGCACATCCTTTAGTTTGTTAAATTATTAATATGCTAATTAAATTAATTGTATGAATAGACCGGCCAATTGTCAAGGAAAAACCTCCAAAAAAAGAACCGGCTTGTCAGCCGGTATTTTCATCCTTATTCTTCGCTTTTAAACGTTTTAATATGAGCTGGTACCCATCAGCCCCAAAATACAAACATCTTTTGACCCGGCTGATGGTGGCGGTACTGGCCCCCGTCTTTTCTGCAATTTCCGTATATGTTTTATCCTGATCAAGCATCTTGGCCACTTCCAGCCGCTGAGCGATGGCCTTTATTTCTGCTACTGTACAGATATCCTCAAAAAAACGGTAACACTCTTCCTCTGTTTCAAGAAGTAAAATGGCTTCAAAAAGTTTATCCGTAAACTCATCCTTCAAACGGCTGTCATAGCCCATAATCAGGCTCACCTCTTTTGCCTTTTTTTCTCTAGTTCTACTTTAACATATTAAAATCCTGCCGTTAAGAGAAACGATTTCCGAAATCCGACTTCCGAATTCCGATAATCATAATATTTCTTTTGAGAAAGTATTTCTAGCCAAATTAAAAACGCTATCCAAATTTAAGATAACTCTAAATTCGGATAGCGGATATCGGAATGTCGATTATAACACTTTCGCGTTTCCTTTATAGATAAGGCCACGGACAGGATCGATGGTAACTGTACTGTACTGGGACAAGAGTTTAGTCGCTTCCCCCACCCCAACAATTACAGGTATCCCCAGGTTTATACCCACAATGGCAGCATGGGAGGTTAGTCCACCCTCTTCTGTGATAATGGCGCCGGCAAGTTCCATGGCGGGAATAAATTCCCGGTCAGTAGAGGAAGCAACGAGAATGTCTCCCTTCTGCATCCTGGCTTTAGCTTCCTCGCCGGTTTCGGCAATCACTATACGGCCTGCTACAGAACCACGTCCAATACCTGTTCCTTTGGCCAGGACTTCCCCTACGGTATGAACCTTTAACAGGTTGGTAGAACCAGGAATGCCTACGGGTACTCCTGCGGTAATCACTACCAGATCACCGTTACGAATATACCCGGCCTGTAAAGCAGTATTGACTGCAGTGTCAATCATTTCATCGGTAGTATCACTCTCAGGGGATAAGAGGGGATAGACACCCCATACCAGGAGGAGCTTCCTATAAACCTTCTCCTGTGGTGTGACCGCAATAATGGGTGCCTGGGGACGGTATTTCGATACCATATGTGCTGTAGAACCCGACTTGGTAGCAGTAATGATAGCCGCTGCGCCCAGACTGAGAGCCGTGGCACAGGTGGCATGACTGATGGCTTCCGTAGTAGTGCGGGCCACAGTTAAAGCCCTCTTTTTAATCAATTCACGCCAGTTCAGGGATTCCTCCGCCCGCAGGGCGATGCGGGACATGGTTTGTACAGCCAGGAGAGGATATTTACCTGCTGCCGTTTCGCCGGAAAGCATAATGGCGTCACTGCCGTCAAAGATGGCATTGGCCACGTCACTGGCCTCCGCCCTGGTGGGACGGGGATTTCTGATCATGGAATCCAGCATTTGGGTAGCGGTGATTACAGGTTTCCCGGCAATATTACACTTTTCAATCATAGTTTTTTGCACCAGAGGAACCTCTTCAGCCGGAATCTCCACACCCAAATCACCCCTGGCTACCATGATGCCGTCAGAGACCTGAATGATTTCATCAAGGTTCATCACACCCTGGTGGTTTTCGATTTTAGAAATAATATCAATGTCGGCCCCCAAATCTTCCAGTAATTTACGGATAGCCAGGACATCACTGGCTGAGCGAATGAAAGAGGCGGCTATGAAATCGACGTTTTCCTGAACGCCAAAGGTAATATCATCAATATCTTTCTGGGTCATGGCCGGCAAATTGATTTGTACGCCGGGAACGTTAACGCCCTTCCGGTTGCCCAGTTCCCCTCCGTTTTCAATGACGCAGTGAATTTCCGTTCCCTCAACTTTTTTGACACGAAGGGCAATAAGCCCGTCATCTAAGAGAATCTGCACCCCTTCGCTGACATCACCTGGTAAACCTGGATAACTTATACTGATACGTTTTGCCGTACCCATGATTTCTTCCGTAGTCAGGATGATTTCTTCCCCGGCTTTTAACTCGATTTTCCCTTGTTCCAGGAGACCTGTTCTAATTTCCGGACCTTTCGTATCTAACATAATGGCCACAGGTATTCCCAGTTCCTTGGAAGCCTGCCTGATATTCATAATGCGCTGCCTGTGTTCATCGTGGGACCCATGGGAAAAATTTAAACGGGCCACATTCATACCGCTTTTTAGGAGTTCCTTTAGGACAGGAACCTGTTCACTGGCCGGACCAATGGTACAAATAATTTTTGTTTTCCGCATATTCTCTCCTCCTTATTCTCTTACCCTTGCAACTTTGACGTCTCACTATGTTAATATTGACCATCAGGGACGTTTTTTGTCCCTGATGGCCAATAACTTTTTTATCGTTTACTACAGGCAACTATGCCTGTTTTTTCCAAGCTGTCTAGTCTAAACTTTACAACTCATAGTGCACCCGTAAGGATTTCATGGGCTTCTTCCGCTTCAGACTCCGGTACTAAAATCTCCACGGAACCTGAATCACCCAAATGGGGAACTCCTACAGAACGAAGCATGACTAAAAGCCCTTCATTCATTAAAAGTGTTTTTAGTTGTTCAGCTGTTGGTCTGTTAGGCGCAATATATACCACAGTCCACATATAGAAACCTCCCCAGAAGTCTTATTCCTGCTGCTATTCTCCCGATTCGATCACACCATGTCTGGTAAAGATGCGGGCACGGCCTCTCACTTTCATCGCCGAGGTAATTTCCGTAAACTGGGCAATCATCACTTCACCCCGGTCTAACTTTTCCGAATGGTGAAATTTGGTGTCTTTGCCCCTGGTTAAACCACTGATGGTAACACCATTTTCCATAGCCTTCACCACAATATATTCATCAGTGCATGCTCTCTCGCCGTTAGCCATTTTCTCCCCTCCTATCATACTTTTGCAGTTTCACGGTACTTTTCTTTCAAACCAGCCTCTACAATAGGCGGTACCAGTCCTTTGACGCACCCACCCAAAAAAGCCACTTGTTTAATCATGCTGGAACTGAGAAAAGAGTATTCTCCAGCTGTCATAAGAAACACAGTTTCCAGGGTTTCATTTAAACGCTTGTTCATTGCCGCAATCTGCATCTCATATTCGAAATCCGATACTGCCCGTAAACCTCGAATTAAGGCCTGGGCATTTTTGCGAACAGCATAATCCGCTGTGAGGCCGGAAAAACTGTCCACCTCCACGTTTGGCAGGTACTGTAAGCTCTGTTCCACCATGTGTATTCTTTCCTGAAGAGAAAAGAGGTTGTCTTTATAATTATCCTTGGCTACGGCTATAATTACTTTATCAAAGAGTTTGCTGGCTCTTTCCGCAATATGAATATGCCCATTTGTAACAGGGTCAAAAGTACCCGGGTAAATGGCAATACGCAAAAATCTCCCCCCTCAAATATTTACCGTTCCCTGTTTAATGCCATTGTGTCCCTGTCGCAACACAATTATTCTTGTCCAGTCATTAATTCACCCTGATAATTCGTTAAGGCTTTTTCATAATCCTGCAAGAAAATAAAAAAAAATAAAAGAAACCCAGTATTTCTACTGGGCTTAGCTTAAGAGTTATGGGCTATTTTCGCAACCGCTGCGGCAGCAATGGCAGCCACCAGGTCATCGAGAAAAGTGTTCACTTTTCCTCTTCCATATTCTTTATTTCTTCCTTGATTTCATTTTCCGCCTTTTTTACGGCTCCTTTAAACTCGGCAATACTTTTGCCCAGGGCTTTACCCACTTCAGGCAATTTCCCCGGACCGAAGATAATTAAGGCCAGCACCAGAACCACTAAAAGCTCTGAGAACCCTACGTTTGGTATAAAGCCGAATGTCGTCATGACCCACCTCAAAATTCAAGATAAATTACTTAGATTTATTATACCACAGCTTTATTTATTCACCACGCTGATGGCTTCCACACCTGTCAGGGATTCCAGTTCCACCATGAGTTGGGGCAGAACGTTAACCCAGAATTCCGGTTTACTCTTGATCAGCTTTTTCAGATGGGGGAAATAAAGATAGAGGGGTGTTTTACCCTGGTAGTGGGCAATGATGGGGCGTAGTTCTTCCCAGATCAGGTTTTCATCGACATTGGCGGAAATCTTTAAGTAGAGGGTAGTGGCCGTACCGGGTTCCACCTGCCACTCCACATTGGTCAAAGAACTTATACTTTCTACAAAGATTTTGGGTTTATCCTCCTGCAGGTTTAGCCGTGCCTTCACCAGGACAGGGGAGTCATTTTTCAAGAGATCATTAAACTTAGCCAGGTTTTTGGGGAAAAGGAGGGCTTCTACAGTACCGCTCAGGTCCTCCAGTGTAAAATAAGCCATGGTTTCCCCACGTTTGGTCACACTGCGGCGCACAGCCGTAATAATCCCGGCCAGCACAACCAGATCACCGTCAGTAGCCTGGGTCAGATCCTCGATTGTATGAGTAGTCTTACCCCGGATCACACCCATATACTCGGCTAAGGGATGCCCGCTCAAATAAAGGCCCAGGGTTTCTTTTTCCATTTGTAAGATTTCTCTTTCCGAGAAATCACGAATTTCCGGTAAAGGAATCGAGGGCTTAAAGGAGGCAGGCGTGCTGGTAAGGTCAAAAAGGGACAATTGATTAGAGTTCTTCTGGCGCTGCCAGGCTAATCCCTGGTCAATGCAGAGATGCAATACCTCTAAAAGCTGGACCCTGGTTCCCGGTACGGAACCAAAAGCCCCGCATTTAATCAGGTTTTCCAAGACACGCCGGTTAACCTGGCTTAAGTCCACTCGCTCGCAAAAATCCTGGAGGCTCAAGAAACGCCCGTTTCTCCGTTCCTCCAGTATAGCCTGGATAGCATTATGACCTACCTGCTTAATGGCGGCCAATCCAAAACGGATTTTGTTCCCCGATACTAGAAAGCTCTCGGCGCTTTCATTGACATCAGGAGGCAGCACAGCAATTTTATGCTGCCGGCATTCCTCAATATAAAAAGGTATACGGTCACTGGATTCCATGACGCTGGTAAGCAAAGCAGCCATAAATTCAACGGGATAGTGGGCTTTTAAATATGCAGTCTGGTAGGCCAGGAGGGCATAGGCCGCGGAGTGGCTCTTGTTAAAACCGTACCCGGCGAAATATTCCATTAAATCGAAGATTTTTCCGGCTACCTCACCATCGACCCCGTTTTTCACAGCACCTTCCACGAACTGCTTACGTAAACCTGCAATGATTTCCGGTTTTTTCTTACCCATGGCCCGGCGTAAAAGGTCCGCTTCACCCAGAGTAAACCCGGCCAGGTCACTGGCGATACGCATAACCTGTTCCTGGTAAAGAATTACACCGTAAGTTGTCCTGAGAATAGGCTCCAACGCCGGGTGCAGGTATTTCACTTCCACTTCCCCATGGCGCCTTTTAATAAAATCCTCCACCATACCGCTACCCAAGGGGCCAGGACGATAAAGGGCCACTAAAGCTACAATATCCTCAAAGGTCTGGGGTTTTAACTCGCGCAGGATGGCCCTAAGGCCGGAACTTTCCAACTGGAATACCCCAATGGTATCGCCTTGGGATAATAATTCATAAGTCTTATGATCATCCAGGGGGATCCTGTTAATGTCTATTTGCTTCTTTTGACTCTGGGCAATCAACTGCACCGTATTGTTAATGACCGTTAAGGTACGCAAGCCCAGTAAATCCATTTTCAACAAGCCGATTTCTTCCACCGTGTCTTTATCAAACTGGGTAGAAACCAGACCTTCAGCCGTTTTTTGCAGGGGCAGATGCTGGTCTAAGGGTTTTTGGGAGATCACAATGCCTGCCGCATGAGTTCCCGCATGACGGGGCATGCCCTCCAGAGCCCGGGCAGTCAGCAACAGCTGTTTAACCACACTATCCTCTTCTGCCATTTGCACCAGTTCCGGTGAAACTTCCAAAGCCCTGTCAATGGTGATCCCCAGTTCACTGGGGACCAGCTTGGCCACTTTGTCCACCAGGGCCAGGGGCACATTCATGGCTCTCCCGGCATCCCGGATAGCGGCCCGGGCGGCCATGGTACCGAAGGTGATAATCTGGGCCACCCGGTCGGCGCCGTACTTTTCTACCACGTATTCAATAATTTCTCCCCGGCGCTCAAAGCAAAAGTCTATGTCAATATCCGGCATGCTTACCCGCTCAGGGTTCAAGAACCGTTCAAAGAGCAAGTCGTACTTCAAGGGATCAATATCGGTTATCCCTAAGCAGTAAGAAACCAGGCTGCCTGCCGCCGAACCCCTGCCTGGACCTACAAAAATCCCTTGCTTTTTAGCATAGTGGATAAAATCCCAGACAATGAGAAAATAACTGCTGTAGCCCATTTTTTTGATGATAGCAAGCTCATAGGCCAGCCGTTCCTGATGCATGGACGCAATTTGGGGATAGCGTTCCCTCAAGCCTTGCTGGCAGAGGTGCTCCAGATAGGTATCGGCGTTATATCCCTGGGGTACCTCATAAAAAGGTAAATGGTTTTCGCCAAATTTAAAATCCACCTGACAGCGTTCAGCGATCCTCACCGTATTGGCTAAGGCTTCTGGATAGTCGCCGAATAATAACCGCATCTCCTCGGCTGACTTTAAATAAAACTCTTCTGTTTCAAAGCGCATCCGGTCCTGGTCCTGCAGGGTTTTCCCCGTCTGGATACACAGCATAACATCCTGGATAGCGGCATCATTACGCCTGGTATAATGGACATCGTTGGTGGCAACCAGGGGAATCCCGGTCTCCCGGGCTATCCGCAGCAATGCACTGTTAGCCTTACGCTGCTCCGCCAGACCATGATCCTGAAGTTCCAGGTAGAAATTGTGCATGCCGAAAATGTCCTGGTAGTCAAGGGCTGCAGCCCGGGCTTCTTCCTCTTTCCCCTCCAGTAATAATGCAGGTACTTCTCCGGCCAGGCAGGCTGAAAGGGCAATCAAGCCTTTATGGTATTTTCTTAAAAGTTCCTTGTCCACCCTTGGTTTATAGTAAAAACCCTCCAGCCAGGCGGCAGAAACCAGCTTGATAAGATTCTGGTAGCCCTCTTGATTTTCCGCTAAAAGGACAAGATGATAGGGGGAATCATCTAAACCCGCCACCTTATCCCAGCGGCTGCGGCGAGCTACATATACTTCACAGCCGATAATGGGCTTGATTCCTGCCTTTTTGGCTTCTTTATAAAACTCAATCACACCGTACATCACACCGTGGTCGGTAATGGCCAGTGCCTGCATTCCCTGTTCCTTGGCCTGTTGAACCAGTTCCGGGATTTTGCTGGCACCGTCCAGCAGGCTGTAACACGTATGGTTATGGAGATGAACAAAACTCACCTTTATTCCTCCCGGCTCCTAAGCCTCAGAATAATTCTAGATCAATTACTTGTCATATATATTTTAACAAAGATATTTCCCTAGCACGAGGTTTATTTAGACTACTACCGTAACCGACTGGAAAAAGGAAAAGGAGAGCACAAGGTTTGCTCTCCCTTATTTTTTAATGATGCGCGAACTGAGGATTCCTTTGGCTTTCAAATTTCCCTCACAGTAAATACTGACATCGGTGACACAGGACTTTTTCTCAATATGGATCACCCTGGTGTAAACTTCTACAAAATCCCCCACCTCTACCGGGTCCATGTGGTGAAGGGTTAAATTATCCAGGACCGTATCCAGCCGCAGCTGTTTACGCAAGGCAATATAGGTGGCCGTGGACATAATGGTAACCAAAGTGCCGGGACTGGCAGAACCAAATTCGTTAATCATGAACTGGGTAATTTCGCCGGATATTTTCGTGCCTTCATCCCATTCGTCTAAGGTAAAACCGCTCATCACCAGGTTGTCCACGGTCTCTCCAACATGGGGTTGTTTTTGTGTTTGCTGGAAGGCCTTTAAAATATCCTGACGGCTCACTACCCCCACCAGGCGCCCCTCTTCCACAATGGGCACCAGTTCAAAACCTTCCCAGATTAAAAGACGGGCCAAGTGGGTTACCAGAGTCTGTCTCTCAGCAATCAGAACATCCTTGGTCATTACCGATAAAACACTGGCGCTCCTATCGATACCCGCCACATCGACGGCGGTAACAATACCGATGACCAGCATGTTCTGGTCCACAACGGGGAAACGGCTGTGCCCGGTTTTCTGGGCCATTTCATGCCATTGTTCTACTGTGGCGTCGGAAGGCAGATAATAAACATCCCTGACCATGATATCTTCCACACGGACCAGTTCTTTTTCCGTTAAGCGATCGTAAACCGCCCTGTTCATCATGGAAACGGCCACAAAAGTATCATAAGGGCAGGAAATAATCACCAAATTATTGTCCTGGGCCAGTTGAATGATTTCCCTGGATACCTTAAAAGCCCCGGCTACCATAAGGTGGGCACCCTTCTCCAGGGCAATACGCTGGAACTCAGGTACGTCTCCGACAATCAGCAGGGCATCCTTCTCCAACAGTTGTTCCAGTATGCTGGTACTGTTACAGCCAATAACAAAACGGGAGGGTGCCAAGCCTAAACGTTCAGTACCGCAAAGGACTTCCCCTTCCACTATCAGTGAAATTTCCCTTAAGGTTAAATCCTCAATTTCCCGCTGTTCTTCGGCCTCTATCCGGATTGTTCCCACTTTGGGAATTGAGCTTACCAGCCCTTGAGCTTCTGCCTCTTTGATGGCCCGGTAAGCCGTTCCTTCACTTACATCCAATTCTTTGGCGATCTGGCGCACCGAAACTTTAGTGCCTACTTCCAAATTTTTGATGAATCTGATAATTTGTTCATGTTTCGTGAGGCTACTCCCCAAGGCTTCGCCTTTCATTCCACCACACCCTTATATCTCACTCTTATAATTTCCTTACCAGTATAGCAGATACTAAGTTCTGTTACAATGGTAATTTTAATTTCTACAGTGTAGTACAACAGAGGGGGAAGCAAACTTCCTATCTCTAACTATTTCCCCGCCGCATTCTTCTGGTCATAATTCCACCAATACGTCCCGATTCTTCCGCACTTAGTTCGGCCCAACCCCATTTCTGAATTTTTTCCCACAACCCTAATTCCTTGGCTATCTCAAATTTAAGCAGTTCCTGGGGAGTAGGCTCTTTTTTCTTATTTCTTGACAACTTGTTTTTTTCCTTTTCACCTGGCATACAATCACCTTTTCTGACTAAATTATCCTGCTCTGTGCATTATACCCTTTATTTAACAATTCATGCATCATACTCAGGAAAAGGCTTTTCTGGAGAAATATCCTATAACTAAAAGAAACAGGCTGCATGCCATTCCTACATAGAGGGGATCCAGGGCCCCACCCAGCAGTGTCCATAAAAGAACTGCGGAAGGCCCGGCGATGATGGCCCAGCGTCCAGCCCAGGCAGCGATTTTGTTTGTTAAGAAAATGGCAGCCAGAAGAGGGAAACAGATGGTAGCTCCCCGCAAGCCCATGGAAAGGAAGCTCCACTTGAGAATCAGGGAATTGAGATTTCCTCCCACAAAGACTAAGGTAGCCAGGGTAACCACAATAATGATCACCCTTGTTACCGCTAAAACCCCGGAATCTGTAGCTTTAGGATTAATTATCTTCTTATAGATATCCTGGCTTAACATGGTACTGATCCCTAAAGTAAGCCCTGCCCCGGTACCCACAACTGAAAGAAGCAAAGTGGCCAAGACCATACCGCCTACCCAGGGATTGAGAAACTGTAAAATAAATAAGGGCAGGGCCTCCCGCGGGTCGATTCCCGGGAAATGGCTCCGCATATATAAGCCCACCATAATGCTGGCCAAACCGATGGGGGGAATCAAAAAGGCCGAAACAAGAGCGCCCCGGCGGGAAGTAGGAACATCTCGCCCGGAAAACATGGCCTGGAGATAAGTCTGCGTGGATAAGACACCTACCACCAGGGAAAAACCGGCAGCGGCATCGGTGTTGAAGCCACGGCCGAAAAGACTGAACCAGGGAAAAGCAGGAAATTTGGCAGTCAAACCCGGAAGCCCGCCGATCATCTGGTAGGAAAGAATCCCGGCCACCGCCAGGGAAATATAGAGCAAAATGAGTTTGACTACACCTACCATTCCTGTACCCCATACGCCGCCAAAGATGACATAACTGATAACCAGGACTACAGCAATGAAAGCCGCTAAGAGCGGCGGTACTTGAAACATGGAGGTAATTAAAGCTACGGCAGAGAGAATCTGCCCAATAATATTGAGGAAAATACCAAGAGAAGAGAAAATACTGGCTGCAGGACCGGCTCTTTCCCCGTAAGCCTTAACCAGGAATTGAGGTGCCGTAGAGGCTCCTGATTCCCTTAAGGGCTTAGCCAGAACTCCTAAGAGCAGGCAAGCAATACCTGCGCCTAAAGTAAACCACCAGGCACTAAACCCAACTTTGAAAGCCAGTTGGGCCGTACCGATGGTAGAAGCGCCGCCCACTACCGTCCCCATGATTGTACCGGCTACTAATGAAACACCCATAGACCTTCCCCCAACGGCAAAATCCGCTGAAGTCTTAACCTGCCGTATGGAATAAACCCCAACCACAGTGACAATAATCAGGGTAAGAACCATACTGATAATATGTACTGGTGTCAACATCCCCTTCCCTCCAACTCTTCAATTCTTATTTTTCTCGCTATTCATATTATATCTCTATTTGTTTGATAATTCACGGCAACTTAACTCTACTTTCATTATCTGTTGGTGCCGCCCTTACGGCAGGAACGTCTAATCACAAAAGGGAAACAAAAACACCCACTTGGAGCAAGTGGGTAGCATCATACTTACTCTTCTTTTCCTTGAACCAAATCGGGGTGACAGTACAGTGTTTGAGGATCACTGGCAATTTCGGCAAAATCCTCTAAAAGCTTGGAGTATTTAAAGGCAAAGTTGAAGAATAAATGAATCTCCGGTTTACTCCGGTCACATGACCGCATAATTACCTTATCGGGATAAAAAAGATATTGGTAATCCTTATCACGCCAGGCCAAGCGTATATTGCCGATAATTAAATAGACATTTCCCCATTCATTGATGGAAAAATCATTGAGGATGCCCCGTCCAACTTCCAGTTGGCCGAGACGAAAACCAATAGTATGGTCGGGCTTACCCATAAAAGTGGAAAAATGCTCCAAGATAAAACGGCAAGGTAGACTGACTTCCTCTAAAAGGCGCCTCTCCGTTATCAGCTTTTCTTCCAGTGTTTTAAAGCGGAGAGCCTGGGGGTGATTTTCTTCCCCCGCAAGATCATATTTTTCCATGGCACGGCGGAAGACGAGGGTTATTTCTTCATAAGCTTCCAGATACCTTTGATCCCTTTCCTGTCGCTTGTTCATGGGCTACCCTCCTTTGCTGCCTCTTAATATAAGTATACACTAACCGGTACAATTATTTCCATGTTCTGGCCTTTTATTTAATATTAAGTTAATATAAGCTTTATTTCCGGGGAAGACTCGGCTTTTTTTAGGTAATCCCGGCAATCCTTTTGGCATAATCAATATAT
>JAIHAN010000038.1 GCA_020054815.1 Peptococcaceae bacterium
TGGGTCCGGCGGTGTTGTCATCGAAGATCCGGAGCTGGTGAAGGCCATGGCCGGAAGCGGTCAATGGGATGCCTATGAGCTGCCGGAAGACCTCTTAAATCGATCCTTAACTCAGGTAAAGGGGTATTTGCCTGTCGATGACAGGCTGCCCGGAAAACTGGAGGAACTCAGGGCGGAGGTGGCTGAGGTCATGAGCCGCCTGGACCAGCCCCTGCCCGAGCTTATCATCTCCTCTTTAAACGAGGAGGACTGGGCCAATTCCTGGAAGGCATATTTCAAACCGGTCAAAATAGGAGAACGGGTGGTGGTCTGTCCTTCCTGGGAACGCTATGAGGCCTCGGAAGAGGACATTGTGCTGGACCTGGACCCGGGGATGGCCTTTGGCACGGGTACTCATGCCTCGACTGCCATGTGTGTGAGATTCCTGGAGCAATATGTGAAAAAGGATGATACAGTCCTTGATGTGGGGACTGGGACCGGCATTTTGGCTATGTGTGCCGCCCGTTTGGGGGCCAGCCAGGTCAAAGCCTTTGATTATGATCCCACTGCCGTCAAGGTTGCCGCTGAAAATATCAAGAAGAATAACCTGGATGATAAGATTCAAGTCCAGGTCAATAACCTTCTCGCCGGTATTACGGACCAGGCGGACCTGATCGTAGCCAATATCATTGCCGACATTATTATTAAATTATTCCCCCAGGCAAAAACTACCCTCAAAGAAAACGGTATTTTTATTACCTCCGGTATCATCGGCGAACGGAGGGACGATGTAGTCCATACCGGCCTGGATTTGGGCTTTGAACTTGTAGAGGAAAGTTGCCAGGAAGACTGGGTAGCCCTGGTGTGGCAAAAGTAAGTTACTAGTTATTAGTTCCTAGTTACTAGTAGTTTGGGGTGGGATTTCAGCCGTCGGATATCCGATGTCTTATTTCTGATACTGGAAACTGAGTTCTGGTTACAATAGTTGGATAGCGGACATCGGAAAGCGGAAGTCGCTTTAAGAGGATGTGTTAACGTGCACAGGTTTTATGTATCCAGGGAACAGATCAATAATGGTACTGCAACAATTAACGGCGAGGAATATAAGCACCTGGCCAGAGTCCTGCGCCTGGTTCCCGGTGATCTTGTTGTTGTTTTCGATGGGGCCGGTTGGGAATATGATGGAGTCATCAAGAGACTCCAGGATGGACAGGCTGATGTTTCCCTTACCTCTTCCCGCTTCCTGCCCAGGGAGAGCGCCCTCGAGGTATGGTTAGCCCAGGGACTGCCCAAAGGGGATAAGATGGAGTTAATTATCCAAAAGGCTACAGAACTGGGGGTGCGGGGAATTATTCCTTTAGAACTGGAACGCAGTATTGTCAAACTGGATGAGAAAAAGAAAAAAGAGAAGCGGGAGCGCTGGCAGAAGATTGCTGTGGAAGCCGTAAAACAGTCACGCCGCTCGCTGATTCCCCAAGTGCTGCAGCCTTGTTCCCTGGAGCTGTTCCTGGGGAATATACCTCAGGGAGCTTTACTCCTGGTACCCTGGGAAGAAGGAGGCGCTTCTCTTAAAGGGGTTTTAGAGAAAACACCTTCTAATAAACCCGTATACATCATCATAGGACCGGAGGGGGGTCTCTCGGAAAAAGAAGTGGCCTTAGCCAGGTCCTCCGGTGCTGTTACCGTATCTTTAGGCCCCCGGATACTACGGACGGAAACTGCCGGATTAGCGGCTGTCACGGCCGTAATGTACCAGTGGGGTGACCTGGGGGCATGAAGATGAAAGGCAGAGTGGCGTTTTATACCTTAGGCTGCAAAGTTAATCAGAATGAGACGGAGGCCCTCACAGGGATGTTTAAAAGCCGGGGCTATGAAGTGGTGGACTTTGAAGACCCTGCCGATGTCTATGTCATCAATACCTGCACGGTGACCCATTTAGGTGACCGCAAATCGCGCCAGATGATAAGAAAAGCTGTCAAGGCCAATCCCCAGGCGAAAATCGTGGTGACGGGCTGTTATGCCCAAACCTCGCCCGGGGAAGTAACCCAGATACCCGGGGTTAACCTGGTGGTGGGCACCAGTGAAAGAGGAAGGATCGTAGACCTGGTAGAGGAATTAGGCGACAGGAAAAGCCCCCTTACTCTGGTTAAAGATATTAAAGAACAAAAAGTTTTTGAGGATATTCCCCTGGAAAAAATTATTGAAAGGGCCCGGGCCTACCTAAAAGTCCAGGAAGGCTGTGAGCAGTTCTGTTCCTACTGTATTATTCCTTATGCCCGGGGACCGGTGCGCAGCCGCAGCATAGGCAATACCATTCAGGAAGCCCAAAAGCTGATTAATGCGGGCTTCAAGGAAATCATCCTAACGGGCATTCATCTAGGGGCTTATGGTAAAGATCTGGGGGAAGGGGTAGAACTTGCTGATCTTCTCGCCGAACTTTTGCCTTTAGCTCCCGAGGTCAGGTGGCGCCTCAGTTCTATCGAACCCACGGAGGTTACAGCCAGGATACTAAAACTTTTGGTCGAATATAAAAACTTCTGCCCCCATCTTCATTTGCCCTTACAAAGCGCCCATGATGAGATTTTAAAAGCCATGAACAGGCCCTATACTACAAAAGAATACAGGGATATTGTGACAAAGATCAGAACTAAGGTACCAGGCATCAGTATTACCACAGATATTATGGTGGGTTTTCCCGGAGAAAGGGAGGAACAATTCAACCAGGGATATGAGTTTGTCAGGGAAATGGCCTTCAGTGACATCCATGTCTTTAAATATTCACCGCGCCGGGGTACGCCTGCAGCAGAGTTTCCCGGGCAGGTTCCTCCCCCCGTTAAAGAGGAACGCAGCAGAAAGCTAATTTTACTGGCGGAAGAGCTGGCGGAAAACTATAGCAGGAAGTTTTTGGGAAATACTTTAGATGTACTGGTGGAAACATACCTTAGTCACGGGTACTGGGAAGGGCATACCCCCAATTATTTAAAAGTCCAGTTCCCTTCCTGTGGGGTTAGTCGGGGGCAAATTGTCCCTGTAAAAATTAAAGAGGTCCAGGGGAAAAAATGTTTGGGAGAAATTAACCCAAGTGTATCTTAAAAAGAAAAGGGGGGAGAGCAGTGAGCGATTGCATTTTCTGTAAAATTGCCGAAGGAACGATACCCAGCAAAAAGGTTTATGAGGATGAGAAGGTTCTCGCCTTCCATGACATCAATCCCGTTGCGCCAGTACATGTACTGGTTATTCCTAAAAAACACATCACAAGCTTGGCTACTATGGAAAAAGAAGACCAGGGATTAATAGGGCACATTTTTGGAGTAATACATAACCTGGCTGAGGAACTCAAGTTGCAAAAGGGTTACCGCGTTGTCAACAACTGTGGGGAAGAAGGAGGCCAGACAGTGGCCCATCTTCATTTCCATTTGTTAGGCGGAAGAAGTTTTGCCTGGCCGCCAGGTTAATCCTTGACCCTCTCCTTTTATTACAGTATAATTAAGGATGTGTATTTTAGCTGAAATCCCGCTTTTTACTGCTGTAATATACGTAGCACGTTATTCAGCAACACGGTCGTTAGTGGAGGGAGGGAGAAAGAATGAGTGAAGTCAGAGTTGGAAAAAACGAATCTCTCGACAGTGCACTCCGCCGCTTTAAGCGTACGTGCCAAAAAGCCGGCGTTTTATCAGAGGTTAGAAAACGCGAGCACTATGAGAAGCCTAGCGTCAGAAGAAAGAAGAAATCTGAGGCAGCGAGAAAGCGTAAGTTTAAATAGGGGGTCCCTTTAATGAGTCTTAAAGAAAGACTTACGGCGGATATGAAGGAAGCCATGAAAGCCAAAGACGCCGGTAAACTTAAACTTTCCGTAATCCGAATGGTAAAAGCAGCCATTAAGAACCAGGAAATTGAGCGGGGACATGAACTAGGTGATGAAGAAGTTATTGAGGTATTGGCTCGGGAAGTAAAGATGCGCCGTGATTCCATTCCGGAATACGAGAAAGCCAACCGTCCTGAAACCGTGGAAACTCTCCAACAGGAAATTAATATACTTATGGAGTATCTCCCTCAACAGCTCTCCCAACAAGAGATTCTTGAACTGGTTAAAAAGGTTGTGCATGAAGTTGGTGCCCAATCCCCCAAGGATATGGGAAGAGTTATGGGCAAAATTGTGCCCCTCACCAAAGGCAGAGCCGATGGTAAGCTGGTCAACGAGTTAGTCAAACAAGTTTTACAAGGTGAAGCATAAAAAAGCAGCCTGGCAAGAGCCAGGCTGTTAATTTTATAATATTAATTAAGGTTATTCAATACGTATTGAGGGCTAAACCTTCACTAATACGCCGGGAGTAAGTGCTCACTGCCGTACCCCGTTTTTTCATGTAGGCAAGGAGACCGGCGGGGCCCCTGTTATAGGCCGTAAGGGCTTTGTGGTAGTCTTTGTCATAAATATCCAGGAGCTTACTAAGGAAGTAGGTGCCCAGCTTAATGTTGTACTCGGCATTAAAAAGCAGTTCTTTTTCCGGGGGAAGTCCCAGCTCTCTGGCCAGTTCTTCCGCAGTCTCGGGTCTAATCTGGCACAATCCTATGGCTCCATGGGGGCTGATGGCATTAGCTGTGAATTTACTTTCCAGTTTAATTAGTTCCAACATCATGGTGGGATCTATTTTATACTTTTCACTTTCCCGGAGGACAAGGGCGATAATTTCGGGACTTGTTTGATATATTTCCGTATAGCGTTTGATCCTTTCTAATTCGTTTTTTAGCCGCTGGGCTTCCTCCTGCCATTTTAAAAGTTCATCCTCTAAAGCTTCCTTTTGTAAATAAAACATACATATACAGAGGACTGCGGTCAGAACAATGGCAGCATAGAAGAAAACTAAACGGGGTAATTTAATGGGCCCAAAATTCATGGTTAAATCACTCCTTTCTTACCATTTCGCCCTAAAACGACAAAATAGTGAGCCAAGGATAATGTTGGAAAGACATAAACGTAAACTATTATAATGAATTGTGAGGATGAAGGCAATCGAACAAATTGTAAAGATTTTAAAATAAAAATAACTAACATTCTTAGCTAAAGGAATGGTAGAATATTTATAACCAGGTAAAAATTGCTCCGTGGAAGAAGGTGAAATATGAAAAGATACGGCTTGATTGTATACTGGCTTATTACTTGCTTACTGCTAACACTCATTCCCGGAAGTCTCTTGGCTGCTTCCACTAAAACTGTCTATGTCATACCCATCAGAGATACCATAGATCCGGGTTTATCCAAATTCGTAGCCAGAAGTTATGCAGAGGCGGAAAAACTTAAAGCGGATATGGTCCTTTTAGAAATAGACACACCTGGCGGCCGGGTAGATGCAGCTTTACAGATCAGGGATACGATTCGCCAAAGTTCCATTCCCACCACGGCTCTGGTTAAAGGCGGTGCTATCTCTGCCGGTGCTTTGATTACCCTGGCCAGCAAAACTATTGCCATGCAGCCGGGAGCCACCATAGGTGATGCTGAACCCCGTTCCGGTTCCCAAAGAGCCGATGAAAAGTTTGTTTCCTACTGGGCTAAAGAAATGGCGGCTACGGCTGAAGTCAATGGCCGCGACCCCAAATATGCCATAGCTATGGCGGACCGGGACGCCGGTGTCCCGGGATTAGTGGAAAAAGGCAAGCTTTTGACCCTCACCTATCAAGAAGCAGCTAGAGTTGGATACAGCGACTACACGGTCAACGATAGGAATGAGTTATTAACTAAACTGGGCTTTAGTGACGCGCGGATCATCGAAGCGGAGGCCTCGGTTTCGGAAAAGCTTACTCGTTTTGTGACCAATCCCTTTGTAGCTCCTTTCTTACTCACCATAGGTATTGCCGGGATCATCATCGAGTTTCTTACTGTGGGCTGGGGTATCGCCGGGGTGATCGGTCTTGTTTCTTTGGCCCTTTACTTTGGAGGACATCTCCTGGCCGGCTTTACCGGCTGGGAAGCCGTGCTTCTTTTCCTCTTAGGGCTCATCCTCCTGGTGGTGGAAGCTTTGGTCCCTGGTTTTGGCCTGCCGGGTATCGGCGGTATCCTTAGCATTATCGCCAGTATTGTGCTCTCTGCCCCTAGTTGGGAAGCAGGGGTCATTTCCCTGGTATTATCACTGGTGGGTACCATCGTACTGGTCCTTTTAAGCTTTAAAATTCTTACCAAGCGCAAGTTTTGGCACCGCCTGGTCTTACCTTTAAAATATAATAAAGAAGAGGGCTACATTTCACAGAGCCAGGATTTAACCAAATATGTGGGTCGTCGAGGAGTGGCTTACACTGTCCTGCGCCCTGCAGGGACAGTGGAACTTGATGATGGAACACGCCTTGATGTAGTCACTGAGGGGGATTTTATTCCCAAAGGCAGTAAAGTTGTGGTAGACAGGGTGGAAGGAATACGTATTATCGTCCATGCCCTGAAGGAAGAATCTTAAAAGGAGGAATGTTTAGTGCCTGAATTAATTGCTCTAATTATTATGGTGGCCATTGTTTTTGTCGGTGTGGCCGTCCTGTTCAGCTTTATCCCCGTGGGCCTGTGGATTTCAGCTTTGGCGGCAGGTGTCAAGATTGGTATCTTTACTTTGGTAGGGATGCGTTTCCGTCGTGTACCTCCAAGCTTAATTGTTAACAGCTTAATCAAAGCCGATAAAGCAGGCCTCAACGTGACCACAAACCAGTTGGAAGCCCATTACCTGGCAGGCGGTAACGTAGACAGGGTCGTCAATGCCCTCATTGCCGCGGAAAGGGCCAATATTCCCCTGGCCTTTGAAAGGGCCGCAGCCATTGATCTGGCCGGTCGTAACGTCTTAGAAGCAGTACAGATGAGTGTTAACCCCCGTGTCATTGAAACTCCCGTCATTGCCGCCATGGCCAAGAACGGTATCGAAGTAAGGGCCCGGGCCAGAGTAACTGTACGGGCTAACATTGACCGTCTGGTGGGTGGCGCCGGCGAAGAGACAATTATCGCCCGGGTAGGCGAAGGTATCGTTACAACGGTAGGCAGCTCCGAGTCCCATAAAGAAGTGTTGGAGAACCCCGATCTTATCTCCCGTACTGTCTTGAATAAGGGCCTGGATGCGGGGACAGCCTTTGAGATTCTCTCTATTGATATCGCTGATGTAGATGTAGGTCGTAACATCGGGGCCCAGTTGCAAACGGATCAGGCTGAAGCCGACAAGCGTATTGCCCAGGCTAAGGCTGAAGAGCGCCGCGCTCTGGCCGTTGCCCGTGAACAGGAAATGAAGGCTGCAGTACAGGAAATGCGTGCCAAAGTTGTAGAAGCAGAGGCTGAAGTGCCCAAAGCCATGGCCCAGGCTCTACGGGAAGGGAAACTGGGTGTCATGGATTATTACCATATGCAGAACATCCTGGCCGATACGAGCATGAGAGATGCCATCGCCAAGGGCGGCCCTGTCCAGGGCAGCGGTGACAGCGGCAAGAAGTAATCTTAAACGATTTCCGCTTGCCGACCTCCGACAAATTTATCGCTGCCCGCCACACGCTACCGGCCACCCGAAAAGATACTGCTAATTCAGGTATCGGGAATCGGGAAACAGGGAGCGTCAGTCACTACCAACTAACAACTGTCAACTAACAACTAAACAAGGGGGTGTCCCCTTTTGGAAGATTTAATAGGGATTATCATCTTCATTATCTTCATAGCCCTGCGGACTTTTGCCGACCGCAAAAAAGGGATGGAAAGAAAAAGACCGCCGCAGCAGGAACCGCGGCGTAAACCTGTTCCTGAAGTGATCCGGGAGGAACGGACCGAGGAGTCCGCTCCTCAGAATTTCCCATTTCCTTTTCCAATCCCCATACCAGGCATGGAAATGGAACTGCCGGGCAGGAAACGGGTGAAAAAAGCTAAACCGGCCACTGTAGCCCCACATCCTGAGCAAACTAGACCTGCACAGCGGGTACAGCCTTCCATGGCCTTATATGAAGAAGGACGGGGCGTGGACGGGCAAGGTTACATGGAGGGCGTTACGGAGGAACGCGGGGAGGAAAGGGTACTTGAACCTGTACCTCAAGTGTTGGCCGAACCCGCTATGGCCTTTCCTTCCCCCGCTGAACTGCGCCAGGCCATCATCTGGAGCGAAATACTTCAGAAGCCGAAGGCATTGAGGGGAAGAAGATAGGAAAAAAAGAGAGAGCAGATGCCTAAAGAAGGGTCTGCTCTTTTTTCTACCTATTTATAAAAAATGTGGAAAAATATGTTTTATTTAGCAGGAATTAAACTAATATTTGACGAAATGGTTAAAATAACCATGCTGCCCATTATAGTGAAGACCCTATTTAAAGGGGGCTGAAGAATGTTTGCTGATTTTAAAATCGCCAAGTACGAGATCACTCTGGAAGCCGGTGAAGAAGGGTTACACCTGCCAGCTTACAAAGGTTCTACCTTAAGGGGCGGGTTTGGCACGGCTTTCAGGAGAATCGCCTGCGCTCAACCCAAAAGTCCATGTTCGCAATGTTTGCTAAAAAGCAACTGTCCTTACGCTTACATTTTCGAGACGGAGCCGCCACCCGATTCCCTTGTCTTAAAAAACTACGATACTATCCCCAGGCCTTTCGTACTGGAGCCTCCCCTCGAGACCCGGACTTTTTATGGCCCAGGAGAAAGACTCACTTTTCATCTTCTTTTGTTTGGACGGGCTATTCCTTACCTACCCTATTTTATTGTGGTTTTCCGGGAACTGGGGGAACTGGGCATCGGTAAGGGCAGGAAGAAGTACCGATTAGCCGAGTTAACGGCCGTCAATGACCTCACGGAAGAACGAGAAGTCGTTTACTCCGGTGACAATCAATTAGTTCGTAACTTCGACCTTACGGTGAGTGGTAGAGATGTTCTGAACTATGATAAAACATGGGAACAGAATGTATTATCTATTGATTTTCAAACTATGACCAGGTTGAAGTTTGAAGGCAGATATGTAGGTAATGTTCCTTTTCACATCCTGATCAGAAACCTGCTCCGCCGGCTCTCCTCTCTTTATTATTTTCATCATGGCGTTATGCCGAACGGGAATTTCCAGGAGATCATCAAACAAGCAGAAAAAATCAGGACAGTTTCCGAGGAATTTATCTGGGTTGACTGGGAACGCTATTCTTCCCGCCAGGATACCAGGATGAATCTCGGCGGTGTGGTAGGCAACGTAACCTACGAGGGGGAATTGGCAGAATTTATGCCATTATTAACTCTTGGTCAGTTTACCCATGTGGGTAAAGGGGCTACGTTTGGCATGGGGAAGTATCAGGTGAGGTTTGAGTAGAAATCGGGAATTAACACTTTCAGTCCCCTTGTAAGCGGGTTTAAAAAAAACGTTAAATTTAGCCTACATTAATATATTTTCAGTCCCCTTTTAAGGGAAAATGAAGATGAGTTTCAACTATTTTTGATATTGATATTTACAACAGTATACTTTCACGGGATTTTTTAACCAACAGAATGGGGCTGCAAAAATACCCTCTACACTCTATTATTTACCGAATATGGAAAAAACTACACGATAACAGACGAATAAGATTTTGTATTACCCAAAATAATACACTCTAAGTATCAGGGGATTATAAATATATCCGACTTTTATATAGGGGGTAAAACAGGATGCCCCAACTGATTCAGACTTTATTAGAGTTTTTTATCCGAAGTTGTTTCCAGTTGGTTTTGAGGTTTATGTACCTCTTTTGTTCTGTACCAGTGGACGTTAGTTACAATTGCCCGTGTCGTTGTAAAGTCGAAGGATGCTCAAACCAAAAAGGTTATGTTACTGCAATACTAATTTTTTTTGATACCAATCCTACTGAACAAAAATGATGCTGTACTGATTTAATAGTCATTTCAATTCAATTATTGGGGAGGTGAATACGGCAAAACTTGTCATATGGTTACTTATACATCCTAGTATTGTTGAAAGGAGGAAGAGACCCTGAATTACACAGGACATCCGCTAGTAGATATAGGGGTTGCCACTATTACGGCTTATGCGGGCAAGAAAGATCCTGCAACACTGACATTGGAAGATTTAGAAGCTATTGCCTCTTATATGGAAGAGAATTATGTAGTTGATCCGTTGAAATCTTTCTTGACTGTTGCTTTTCCAAATTCGGGTTTTACCCAACCAGCATATGACAAAGCGCCGGAAAAACGGAAAATCTATGCCAAGAAAGTATTGTGGTCTTTTCAAGCAGATACTCCAATTTCATCTGAGAAGTGTATTTATACAGGTAAACCCGCAGTTGGTCTTTCTTTAGATGTTAAGAATGAATTACCTCCAGGTCGTACTTACCGCCAGCATATACCGCTAGTGACAGGCGAGGACGTGATTAATTTCCATCCTTATGGAGACGCGGGGTTACCTGTTTCAGGTGAGGCTCTGTTGGCGATCCAGGCCTTTCCCCTGGGATGCGCCAAAGTAGGTGGTCGACTACTTGCCGTCCATTCCGACGACTCCTCTTTTGCCTATCGCTTTGCCAAACACTTTTTAACGGAAAATCGTAAAGCTATTCTAGCGGCCCAGCAAGCAGGTGAAAAAAAACTGGCTGAACCGCCCCGGCGTGTTGCTACTTTATTAATTGAGACATTATTAGAGTTGGAAAGGGAACGGAATGAGGTTCAAAAGGATGAGGAGCATCCGGTTTCTGTTACTGCTTACCACTTAAGTAACAGTGGACAGGGGATAGCCCTGGATATTTATTATCTACCTCTTGAGATAACTGATTTTTTGCGTGTAGCAATTACACCTCGGTATATCACATCATGGGAAAAGCTGAAAGCTCGTGGTTGGGAAATTGTTGAAGGAAAACGTTCTAAAAAGAAAGACGGCGTGGAAGAAGTGCAGCAACCTCGCTTTAATGTACTCTATGAGGACCTGTTTAGATTGCCTGATGAGGCATCACAGTTTATACGGCGTTATTTTTTAAGACGTCCGGTAAGAAACAAAATCCCAGGTGATCCGAGGGCTGGCTATTCTCTACTTAATGAAGCTAATTTGGTTTCATGGGATTTAACTCAACTCTTTTTAGAAAAGGTGGTGTCTATGGATAAAAACCGTATAGAACAGATTAGAAAACTAGGTGATGTGTTGGCAGAGTACGTTAATAATGAGAATGATCGTAAATTTTTCCATTCGTTTCTTACAGTAAAACGTTATGACAATTTACGGGCGTCTTTAATCCGGCTAAATGTAGCTCGAATGAAAAACTATCAAGACCCTGTGGTTAGTTTTGATCAATATATTGAAATTTTTGAACAAGGGGAAGAATTACCTTACTCAGATTGGCGGTTAGCCCGTGATTTAGTACTTATCCGTATGGTTGAACGGTTACATGGATTAGGCTGGATTGAAGCTAATAAGGAAAGCTTACCAGATACCGAAGTTTTTAATGAAGAATAATTTCCAACTAAATGAATTAAAGGGGGATAAACTATGTCTTTTGTGACAGGGTTAATGCTTATTGATGCTCCAGCTTCGGCGCTCAATAATTTAGGGAAAGTTGAAGGGGCAATGACTGATAATGCAACTGGTGTAAAATTTATTAAGACGAAGGAAGGGGCTTATCCTTATGTATCTGCTCAAGCCTTCCGGTATTGGTTACGTCAAACTTTGGAAAAGGGTACTTGGGGGTGGCAATCTGCTCCAATATATCGAGAGCAAAAAATAGCTTATACAGACGCTAATCCGATTCGTTATTGGGATGACGATTTATTTGGCTATATGCGGGCACCATCCAAAAAAGCATCGGCAGCAGAAGCTAGAGAAGCGGATAAGGAAAGAATCAATGAAACACCGACTAGCGATACGATTACCCGTGTTTCTCCCTTTCGTGTTAGTACCCTGGTATCTGTTGCTCCGGTTAGCCTGGTAAATGACTTTGGTGTAATGGCGCGGCACGAAGGAGACCCTGTACCTCATGAACATCAATTTTATAAAGCCACACTACAGGGCTTGTTTTCTCTTGACTTAAAATCAGCGGGCACTTTTACTTATAAAGACAAGTCTGGCTACTTGAATTTAGATGAAGTACGTATTGCAGAAGCTAAAAAGATGGGGTTACAGGAGTTACCTGAAGAAAAAGCTTTTCGCTTACCGACAGAACAAAGACTCCAGCGTGTATCTGCCCTCCTCGAAGCTCTAGCCTTTTTGGATGGTGGGGCTAAACAAGCTTTACACTACACTGACGTAAGTCCCGATTTGGTATTTGTGGCTGTTACCAAAGGCGGGAACCACATTTTTGGGCATATAGTTGGTACGGATAGTAAAGGAAAAACTATCATCAAAATTGAGGCTTTCAAGGAAGTTCTTAAGGTTTATAAGGACGATATACTATCAGATATCTATGTTGGTTGGGTTCAAGGCTATCTTGATGAGGAACGTGGTCGCTTTATTCAAGTTCTCCAGGAAGATAATGAGCTAAATTCCTGGCAGGATCGTATAAAGGTTAAACACCCGCTGGAAGCTTTTAGGGAGTTAGTAGAGCAACTAAAACAACGCTCAACTTGGCTTGAATAAGGGGAGGAAAATATGCAGGTATTAAAAGTAGTAGGAGAGGGATTAATTACCTCTTTTCGCTACCATCATTTTATGCAAGGAATTCAACCCACTTTTGAAATACCCCCTCCGGCTACGATTTATGGTCATATTTGTAGTGTTTTGGGGGAGTGGTTTGATCCTGGAGGGGTTGAGTTTGCCATTCATTTCTCCTTTCAGTCTCGATTCCAAGACATTGAACATACACATATTTTGACACCGGCAACTGGAAAGCTCCCTGGAACACAAATTGCAAAAGTATTGGAAGGCTCAACTAATCCATTTATTCGAGAACTACTCTTTAAGCCTCGTATGATTCTTTATATTAACCGGCCTGAATGGGTAGAGGCTTTTCGTAGCCCACGCTATCCAGTGGTACTAGGACGTTCTCAGGACCTTTTTACTTATACACAGGTAGAAGTAATAGAGTTAAGAAAAGATAAACATGTCTATCTTGAGCATACTTTAGTACCTTATAACTTCGTACGTTATACAGGAAAAGGAATTGTGGCTTTATTGCCACGTTTTCTTGATTATCATAAGAAGCGCTATCCTGAATTTAGCCGGTACGTGGTTCTGCATCGTCGCGTCCATTCCCGTGACTTATTAAGTTTCCAAGATGAGGACTTAAATTTCTGGACAGATCCTACTTCACCCGAAATTGATGGTGATAAGCTAGGATTAATATTTCATAATTGGGTGGATAAAGATGACGCGCTTAAACAAATGGCCTGATTGGTTAGAACATATCTGGGCTAAAGGTTGTATTAATGATACACAAGATGGCGAATCTTTGGTTACGCATACCTGGGAGACTTTATCTCGCTTGCGTGACTTAGCTGGGTTACGACCCTGGCTTCCGCAGCTATGCGGTTTTTCTAACTTGTGGAATGTCCTTTTTTGGGCAGCCTTTTTCCATGATTGGGGAAAGGCTGCCCAAGGATTCCAGGCCATGCTTAGAGGAGAGGGGACCTGGCGACATAGACATGAGGTATTATCATTAATCTTTTTGGATTGGATTTTAGCAGATTTTTCAGAAGATGAAGCAGCTGCATTATTAATTTCAATTGTTTCTCATCACAAAGATGCTAAGGAAATTTTTGATAAGTATCCAGGCGGATTAGCTGCGGAAGATGACCCTATAGAAGACTTGGTAAATGAATTAGATGAACAGGATATCAGAGCTTTATGGCGTTGGCTTAACGAATCAACTCAACAGTGGATTAAGGCGTTAGCGTTTGATGAACTGGGGGTAAGCTTTCCTGAGCATGTAATACCTTGGGAGCAGGCTGTTGATAAGATAAAACAGAACGGAGCAGAGTTTATACGCAAGCAACTCCGTTTTTATCGTCGTTTCATGAAAGAATTGGATAACAACGATACAAGATGGGTGATTCCCGGAATCATACTGCGGGGATGTCTTCTAGAGGTTGACCACATTAGTTCTGCTCATACAGGAAAGCTGCCTAAGTTAGATATCACCCCTACAAACATTTTGTGTTCGGTAAACAAGGAAGTAGGGGATCTATATCAACACCAACGGGATTCTCTTGAAACAGTGGGATCAGCCATACTGATTGCTCCAACGGGTAGTGGGAAGACAGAAGCTGCTCTTTTTTGGGGAGCACGACAGGTAGAGGATAAAATCGTTCCTCGTCTGTTTTATACCTTACCTTATCAAGCCAGTATGAATGCCATGTATGACCGTCTTAATGATATCTTTCCCGGTCAAGTAGGCTTATTGCATAGTCGGAGTTTACTAGCACTTTACCAGCGGCTTATGGATCAAAATTATGAGGCGGTTGAAGAGGCTCTTAGGTACCGAAATCTGGCGCAATTGTACTATTATCCTATACAGGTTTTTAGTCCATACCAGATGCTGAAAGCGGCGTTTCAGTTAAAAGGATATGAAGCTATGTTGGTTAGTTTTTCCGGTTCGGCCTTTATTTTTGACGAAATTCATGCCTACCATCCGGAGCGTTTGGCTCTAATTCTAGAACTAACGTCCTTCTTAAAGAATAATCTGGAAGCTCGTTTTTTTATAATGTCTGCCACGATGCCGTCAGTTATTCAAGCTCGTTTGGAAGAGGCTCTGGGGCAACCTCAAATAATCCGTGCTACTGATTCTTTGTTCCAAGATTTTGTACGCCATGAAGTGCATCTTCTCGAAGGTGATTTACTAGGGGAAAACAATCTTGGAAAAATAAAAGCTTGTTTTGAACAAGGGCAATCGGTGTTGGTAACGTGTAACACGGTTACACGGGCTAAGCAAGCGTATCAATGGTTACAGAACAATCTCCCGGCTGAATCTATTATTTTGGTACATAGTCGTTTCAACAGCCGGGACCGCTTGAACAAGGAACAGCAAATTATGACGTCTACCGGCTTAAAAAGTGTGAAACGCCGGCCTGTAGTAGTTGTCTCTACTCAGATAGTGGAGGTCAGCCTTAATATTGACCTAGATATACTATTCAGTGATCCTGCTCCTTTGGAAGCATTAGTACAGCGATTTGGACGTATTAATCGTAGCCGGAGGCTAAAAGTTGCCCAAGTCTACATTTTTACAGAACCTACCGATGGGCAGGGGATATATCCTTCTGCTCTTGTAAATGAGACTCTGAAAATATTAATCCAATATGCAGATGGTAGAGTCCTTGATGAACGCGAAGTTCAAAAATGGCTCGATGAAATATATACTGGTTCTATCCTGGAGGAATGGGAAAAGAGGTATCAAAAAGTAGCAAGGGATTTTCGTGCTGCGTTTATAGATAACTTGCGGCCTTTAGCTACTGACGATGCCTTGGCTGAACAATTCGATAAGCTTTTTGACGGTATGGAAGTGCTTCCTCTATGCTTGGAAAATGAGTATAAAGAGCTCTGTCATACAAATTCTCTTGAAGCATCGCAATTATTAGTTCCTATCTCGTGGGCCCAATGGAGTCGCATAAGATCTAATAAATTGGTTTGTTCTAAGCCAGGTTCTTGGCCCCATGTAGTGGATGTTTCATATTCTCCAGAATCGGGGTTAGATTACCCAACGAACTAGAGCCACCGTATATCCACGGTGGTTCTTTACTTAATAACTTTGTTTTTAGCATATCCTTACGTGTACCGAAGAATATCCCTCCCACTTTATGGCAATAATCTAGCCAGGAAGAAGGTCGAGGAGCTGGTCGAATGCAATTATACATATCCAACTTTGGTTCTTTCCTGGGCAAGAAAAGTGAAAGATTGATAGTCAAGGAAAACAATAAAGTCGTTAACGAAATACCCTTCCATGACCTGGAGCAGATTATTATTGATAACCCTGGTGTTTCTTTATCTACGGACTGCATTCGAGAATGTGTCAGACATGGGATTTATATAAGCTTCCTGGATTTTTCAGGGACCCCTTATGCCAGTTTGATTTCACCATATTTGGTTGGCACGGCCATGACCCGTCGTGAGCAATTAATGGCCTACAATGACCAAAGAGGAATCCATTTAGCTAAGGCCTTTGTGGAAGGTAAACTGAAAAACCAGCTCAATATCTTAAAATACTTTGCCAAGTACCGTAAAGGTGCTAATCGTGAGCTTTATGAACAGATTTACCACGGAATCACCCGGATGGAGAAGTTTGCCGAAGAACTGAAAGAAATAAAAGGGAAGTGTATTGATGATATCCGCGGACAAATCATGTCAGTGGAGGGGCGGGTTGGCAATATCTATTGGGATATGGTAAAACTCCTTACCGATGGGAAAATAGAATTTCCCGGACGAGAACATCGCGGAGCAGGTGACCCCTTCAATTCTTTATTAAATTACGGGTACGGAATATTAAACCAGCAGATCGAGAAGGCTCTGGTCCTGGCCGGCCTTGATATTTTTTGCGGTTACCTGCATGTAGATAGGCCGGGGAAGAAAAGCCTGGTCTATGATTTTATCGAAGAATTTCGCCAGCCGGTAGTGGACAGGGTTGTCATTGCCATCGTAAACAAAGGAATTGAGATTGGTATGGACGGGGAATATTTGGATACTCAGACGAAGAGAGATTTTGCGGCACGGATTTTTGAGCGCCTTGATCATAAAGAAAGCTTCCAGGGCAAAAAGTCAGCCTTAAAAACCATCATTCAGAACCAGGCCAGGCGGATTGCCACCTTTTTACGGGGAGAGGCGAAGTATAAGCCTTTTGTTAGTAGTTGGTAATGCGTACTTTAGTTAGCTATGATATTGAAGATGATAGAATCCGCAACAAGATTTGTGAAGCTTGTAAAGATTATGGTCTTGCGCGTATCCAATACAGTGTCTTTATCGGTGATCTTAACCACAACCGCAGAGACGAATTGCGCCAGCGGCTTAGAAGAATCCTGGGTAAAAACCTTGGCAAAATCCTCATCTGCCCCATTTGTGATAAGGACTTAAGGCTTATGAACGAAATTCGGGTAGAACCAGGGGGCATTATCATAGATGATTAAATTAAGAGTCACTGATGTTAAGCAATACATTTACTGCCCGCGCATAATTTATTTTACCTATGTCTGCCCGGTGGAGAAAAAAATTACCCGTAAAATGGAGTACGGGAAAGAAGAACACTTGGAACTGGATCGTTTGGAAAAGCGGCGTACTTTTAAACGGTATAGCCTTTCCGAGGGGGAGCGGCGGTTTCACCAGTACCTTCGCTCAGAACGGTTGGGTTTAGAAGGTAAGCTGGATATGCACATAATCTCGGAAGGAGAATATTTCCCCGTAGAGTTTAAGCATACAAGAAAAGGGCCATCCCTAAATCATAAATATCAACTGGTAAGCTATGCTATGCTCTTAGAGGATTATTATAACAAGCCTGTTCGCTATGGATTTTTATATCTTATCCCTGAAAAAAGGCCTTATCCTATAGAGATTACTCCAAACGCGCGGATATTTGTTAAAGAACTTTTGGAAAAAATTCGAGAGATAATTCTCAAGGAAAGAATACCCCGTCCCAACCAGCATAAGGGCCGTTGTACTGATTGCGAATATAGAAACTATTGTGGGGATGTGAGTTAGAAAAAATGTATTTTCTCACTGATGAAGAACGCAAACAATTACTAAAGAGTTATTTGCCTAAGTCCAGGCAGATGGATATAGCCGATGAACTAAGGGGCTGGAATTGGAACCAGCCTCCCCTGGAGCCAATCTATGATATTAAGCTTGCTCTCTATGAAATTGCCAATTCATACTGTCCAACTAACCGCGATTTATTTTTGCGTCGCATAGATGGTGTAAAAGCGAGGCCCAATGCTGCCATGCTTCGGGGTAAACTTTTACACCAGGTTTTGGTTGATGTACTGGTTCGGGCAAAGAAACTCATCTATCTCCATGGTGTGGGTAACTACCAGGAGATTTTACAAGAGCATAAAATTCCTTTGAAAATAAATTTTGAACAATACCGCTCCCAACTTTCCGAAGAAGAATTCAGTAGTTTAGCAAGAGACGCTGAGATCCTCGCCAACTTTGAGACTTCAAGGATTGTTGCCCGTATCCAGGAAATTTTAATAAAGCAACCTTATATTGCCGAAGATTCCTTGGTCTCATTAGCTATTCCGGTGGTAGTAGAGCAGAAATTGGACGGGTCATTCCTGGGGTTGAGCCAAAATCTAAGCGCCGACGCTTTTACTTTCTCAGAACCCATGATCATTGACCTTAAGTTTGGGGAACCTAAAAAATTTCACCGCTTGACCACTACCGGTTATGCCCTGGTGATGGAGGCTATTCATGAATTTCCGGTTAACCTGGGGTGCTTAGTCTATGCAGAATTTAAGAATGGAAGACTGAGCGTAAAAAAAGATATTCACATTATTGATGATGAGTTAAGACAATGGTTTATCGAAGAACGGGATGAAAAAATGCGGATGATTTATGAGGAAATTGACCCCGGAATCGCCCAGAACTGCTATGATACCTGCCCTTATTACCGTAACTGCCATGGTTAATATTTTTCTTTAAAAGAAAGGATTTATCTTATCTTTTATAGAAATTATCTTATGAATGTTTGCAAGAAATGATTTGAAAGGGGGAAAGCTTATAGTAGTTAGGTTTCATTACGACTGATTTGTAGGAAGGAGGAAGATATTTTCGCAAAAGGCCTGGTACTCAAGACAGAAAATATTTTTGCGGAAAAATAGATGTAGCTTGATTTATTTTGGAGTCCCGAAACGCAAGTCACAAGCCATTTCTAGGCATTTCGCCAAAGTCGGTTCCATTGAATAGACCCGATACATGGGGACTGAAAGGTTGACCGCCGACGCCAACGGGAAGGCCGTAGTGGTAAGTTCCATTGAATAGACCCGATACATGGGGACTGAAAGCAGGTAAGCATAAAGGTGGAAAACAAGGCCCCGGTAATGTTCCATTGAATAGACCCGATACATGGGGACTGAAAGTCAATACCATCAATATATTGCAATTTCCATTGATATGGTTCCATTGAATAGACCCGATACATGGGGACTGAAAGTATATGGTATATATACAGACCCACTAATCACAATAGGAGGTTCCATTGAATAGACCCGATACATGGGGACTGAAAGATCTATATATACAGTATTCACAGCCCCATATTCAAGCGTTCCATTGAATAGACCCGATACATGGGGACTGAAAGGTGCATAGGGCAAACATCGGACCAACGGGTTGTGGAAAGTTCCATTGAATAGACCCGATACATGGGGACTGAAAGACACAGCATTGGCGTCAGCCTTAAATTCTAGAACAATTGTTCCATTGAATAGACCCGATACATGGGGACTGAAAGTTGATGAAGATGCCCCTCATCCCCTCCATTTTATCAGAGTTCCATTGAATAGACCCGATACATGGGGACTGAAAGTGTATCAAACAGTCTTTCTTCTTCCGGGCAGTCATCGGCGTTCCATTGAATAGACCCGATACATGGGGACTGAAAGCAATTTCAAAGAGCTCAGGTTTCTTGGTCACCATCTTGTTGTTCCATTGAATAGACCCGATACATGGGGACTGAAAGCAATGACCAGGGCCGGGTCAAACCGTTCCCAGTATTCGTTCCATTGAATAGACCCGATACATGGGGACTGAAAGAAGCAACGTCAGCCCTCACGCCTTCAACCTCTGCCTCCGTTCCATTGAATAGACCCGATACATGGGGACTGAAAGAAGAACCCTGAAGAACATTGGTCAAGATGCTTTGAATGTTCCATTGAATAGACCCGATACATGGGGACTGAAAGGGAACTAAAAAGCAAGGTTCAATTACTGTTATTTCACTGTTCCATTGAATAGACCCGATACATGGGGACTGAAAGTTGATAGCAACACAGCTTGTTTTAATGATTTACTTGACGTTCCATTGAATAGACCCGATACATGGGGACTGAAAGTCTCTTATAGATTCCAGTTTATCTTTATCGCCGATAAGGTTCCATTGAATAGACCCGATACATGGGGACTGAAAGGGTCATACAAGGCGATCATTGACGCCCAGGGCCCGGAAGTTCCATTGAATAGACCCGATACATGGGGACTGAAAGTAGCCAATCTTACTATTACTTCTCTGCTTGCACCGTGTTGTTCCATTGAATAGACCCGATACATGGGGACTGAAAGAATCTCTGCAGTATCTAATCTTCTGTATCCATGAAGTGTTCCATTGAATAGACCCGATACAT